>CAYVDZ010000069.1:0-13226 GCA_964450575.1 uncultured Opitutus sp. | reverse complement strand
AATATATATTGATTGCGGCCCATGCACATGACCTCCCCGGCGGCTCCTGATATTATATGTATTGGTTCCGTCCTCTGGGATATCATCGGACGTTCGCCTCGCGCGATGCCTTCAGGCGCGGACGTGCCCGGCCGCATCACGCGGCTGCCCGGAGGCGTGGCGATGAACGTCGCGAAGACCCTGCGCCGTTTCGGCCTGACGCCCACCTTGCTCACGGCTCTCGGGCAGGATCCGGCGGGCGAGGAGTTAATCCGGGCGTGTCTCGAATGGGGCATCAGGACGGACCACGTTTATCGGACGTCCGACTTTCCCACGGATCGTTATCTTGCCATCGAGGACACCAACGGGCTCATCGCGGCCATCGCGGATGCACACTCTCTGGAAGCAGCGGGCGACAAGATCTTGTTGCCGCTCAGTGACGGTCGGCTCGGTCACACAGCGGAACCGTGGACAGGTTTGGTTGCGCTGGATGGCAACCTGACCGGCGCCTTGCTCGCGGAGATTGCGATCTCGCCCTTGCTCGCAGCCGCGGATCTGCGCGTGGCCCCGGCCAGTCCCGGAAAAGTCGAACGCTTGCGCCCTCTGCTCGGCCACCCCCGCGTCACGCTCTACGTTAACCTCGAGGAAGCGGGGATCTTATGCGGGACGGTATTCCACGGAGCCCGCGCGGCGACTGAGGCGTTGCTCGCAGTGGGAGCCCGACGCGTTCTGGTCACGGATGGCGGACGCGATTGCGCCGATGGCAAGGCCGGCGAAGAGCTCTTGGTTGACCGGCCTCAAGCCGTGCGCGTAAACCGCGTGACGGGGGCAGGAGATACTTTTATGGCCGCGCACATCGCGGCGGAACGAAACGGAGCCACGCGCGCGGCGTCCCTCCAGGCCGCGCATCAAGCGGCCGCTGAGTACGTCTCCGGAGAAATTGGCTCATGAATGCGCCGCTCGTCTTTTCCCCGGAAGTCCGGGACGCGCGCGCCAGCGGCGCGCCGTTGGTCGCCCTGGAGTCCACGATCATCACCCATGGCATGCCCTATCCGCAAAACGTGGAGACCGCCCGCCGGGTTGAGGCGGAAGTGCGGGCGGCCGGGGCGGTGCCGGCCACCATCGCTGTCTTGGAAGGACGGATACACGTCGGCCTTTCCGCCCGGGAGCTGGAAACACTGGGCCGGGCGAAAGGTGTCATGAAGCTTTCGCGCGCGGATTTGGCCGTCTGTTTGGCCACGGGCCGGACCGGCGCCACCACGGTTGCCGCCACCATGATCGCCGCCCGGCTGGCCGGGATCGACACCTTTGCCACCGGCGGAATTGGCGGCGTGCATCGCGGCGCGGAAACGACCTTTGATGTCTCAGCCGATCTGCGCGAACTGGCCGCGACCGCGGTGTCGGTCGTCTCCGCCGGCGCCAAAGCGATTCTCGACCTGCCGAAAACGCTCGAGGTGCTTGAGACCCTGGGAGTGCCGGTGATCGCGGTGGGACAGGCTGAGTTCCCAGCGTTTTGGTCACGCTCGTCCGGTTTAGTTGCGCCGCTCCGGCTCGATACGCCCGCCGAGATGGCCACCGCGCATCTCACGCGAGGCCGGCTGGGGCTGCCGGGCGGACAACTGATCGCCAACCCGATTCCAGCCGAGGCGGAGATCCCGCGCGAAGTCATCACTCCGGTGATCGAAACCGCACTCGCGGAAGCGAAGACCCAAGGTATTGCGGCGAAAGCCGTCACGCCTTTCCTGTTACAAAGAATCTTCGAACTCACGGAAGGCCGTTCGTTGACGGCCAACATTGCGCTGGTTCTGCACAACGCGCGCCTCGCTGCCCGCATCGCCGCCGAAATCAACCGGCAGCGGAACGATTAACTCCTTCCGTTTACTCTGTGGCCGGACCCGAGGGGCGAACTCGGACATGGCGTGAGGGTGGGTTCGAAATAGCGGAAACCCAGCTTCAGGGACGAAGGCAGCGGTCTCCTCGCGCAGCGTCGATCACCGGCCCATTCGCGGCTTTCGATCCCGCGCGAATCTGCGCTGACTGAGCGCCATGATCGCTTTTCTCAGAGACGTCGGGGCGAGTCTGGACCGCTGCGAGCTGACGCACCTGCCGCGCGAGGCGATCGATGGGGCACTCGCGAGGCAGCAACACGCCCGGTTTGCCGCGAGGTTACGCGAGCTGGGTGTGACGGTGGAGTTTGCTCCGCCGCTACCCGAACAGGCCGACGGAGTTTTCATTGAAGATACCGCCCTGGTCCTGCCGGAGATCGCAGTCCTGACTCGGCCCGGGGCGCGTTCGCGCGAACCCGAAGTCGACTCGGTGCGTTCGTTGCTCGCGCCCCACCGGCCGATCCAGCGCCTCGTCGAACCGGCCACCCTGGACGGTGGCGATGTCCTGCGGCGTGGCCCCACGCTGACCGTGGGGCAAACCCCAAGGACGAATGCCGCCGGGATCGAGGCGCTGCGCGCCATCGTAACGCCGTTTGGATACACCGTGCTTCCGCTTCCGATCCGCGGATGTCTGCACCTGAAATCGGCCTGCACGTTTATTCCGCCCAATACGTTCGTGATAAACCCGGCATGGATTGATGCGGCGCAGTTGGGCGATGCGAGTGTGATCCCGGTGGACGAGAGCGAGCCGTTTGCCGCGAACACGTTGACGATCGGTCAGACGACGCTGATTAGCGCCTCGTTTCCGAAGACCGAAAAGCGCCTGCGTGACGCGGGTATTCTTACGCGTGCCATCGATATTTCAGAATTGGAAAAAGCGGAGGGCGGGCTCACGTGCCTCTGCCTGCTGGTCGAACCGAGCGGGCCGGCGGAGGAAAAACGACCTAAGGAAGAGGCATCAGGCGGATAGGGTACATCGAACGCGCGTGCCATTCGAGCGGGAGACTCGGCCTCGCATTAGGACCCAACGCGTCCCGGCCGGCACCGCCGTGCCGTATCCAGTTTCTCCCCACAAGGCGGAATATACAGGCGTTCGACGAAGACGGTTTCGCGTCACTCCGTCCACCCGGCGATCGCAGTTTCACCCAGCTTCGGTGCTGCGTCGTCGTATATAGAAGGGAATGGGAGCGAACCGTAGAGACCCCGCGGCATAGGGTTGGACAACGCCGTCCGGTTCTTGCTAACTGCCAGCCATGCGAATCTGCCAGGTCGGAACCCCGTTGCTCCTGCTGGTTGCCCTGTTGGTCGGATCAGGATGCACTCACTCCGCGCCGTCCGGTCCCACGGCGGCACCCGCTGCGACGACCACGCCAGCGGCCGCAGCATCGCCAAATGCCGCCCTGATCGCCCGCGCCAAAGCGCTTGAGCTCCCCAGAGATGTCCCCGGCGCCGCCGATCTTAATCGAGCGCTCGCGCTGCTGATGGAAGCGGTTCCGGCCAATCGTTAGCGTCGAAAGTTGCGACGTAGCCGCTGCGCATCGAGGGTCCGCCGCGGAGCCGAGAACATTATCGCAGGTCCGCGATACCGTTGCGCAGGGTGAAGACCTGCATCACTTCGCGCTCGGTGAGGGCCCGATCGAAGACTGCGAGGTCATCCATGTGACCGACGTAGGCGGCCGCCAGCACGAGTTGCACCTTGTCGGCCTGCCAGCCGAACGTAAGGTCCCAGTTCTCGATCCGGCCCTGTGATTTTCCATCAATATAGAGCGTTCCCGTGCCTGCTTTTCCGGCGTTGATCCGGTCGAAGGTAAACACGACATGGGTCCAACGCGTGCGCGAGAACGGTACATCTTTAATCTGCACCATTGGGCGTTGCGCATCGGTCATCAGCGCCCAGTCGGTGTTGTTCGGATTCCAAATCTCGAAGAGCGGACGGATGGCATAGCGGAAGTGCCGCGGGGTTTCATCTTTTGACCACTCTAAAAAGATGAATCCCTTTCGTCCGCTATCGCCGACGATCTGGATCGGATCGCAATACCCGGGTTCGAGGTCCTCATCCGGCGAAATCCGCAGCCACACGGAGACGGAACCGCTCCAGTTCGCCTCTTTATAGTCAAGCACGCCCGGCCCCTTGAAATACGGACGCACCGGATTCTTCTTCGTAACGTGCAGCGCCCCACCAAAGCGCCCGCCGTCGCGCGTGAGTTTCAGCGTGTCGCTTTCCTTTGCCGGACCGCTGGTCCCGCCACCGGCAAGGTGCAGGGTACGATCGCCGCGGGAGAAGTCGGCGTCGAACTGGCCATCAAACGCGGCATGGAGGGTGAGCGACTGGCGGAGCGCGGCGACATCGGCCGCAAAAACCGGTCCAGTCGCGAACAAGAACGTAGCAACGTTAGCAAAAAGTCGGAGACGCATGCTTGGATTTGAACCAGCCGGACGGCGCAGGCAAGTTCGAGCCGACAATTTCGAGACTGCGAAAGCGTCCGGGCGAAAGATCGAGTTCCCCACGCACGTCACGGTCGATTCTGGACCTGCCTGAGACCTAAGGACGATCCCGGGCCGGTTCGTCCGGTGATCCCGCCGGGTCCCACGAGTATTCAATTTACGGATATACAGGAATGGCGGTGCCGAATTCCGGAGAGGCGGCTGACTCGCCAGCGTTGCACCGCACCGCTTCATTTGTATTTGATGCCGCGGGCTCACCCTTAACCCCCACCCTAATGATGACCTCGCGCTTTCTTTTTTTCCTCCGACTGGCTACCTTATGCGTTCTTGGCGGGAGCGTGCTCCGAGCCGACGTCACGCTCCCCGCGATCTTCTCCGATCACCTCGTGCTCCAGCGTGATGCCGCGGTGCCGGTCTGGGGCTGGGCCGACCCGGGCGAAGCCGTCACCGTGACCGTCGCGGGCCAGACGCAAACCGCAGCCGCTGCGGCTGACGGGCGCTGGATCGTGAAATTCACCAACCTCCGTTCGCCCGGTCCGACCACCCTGATGGTGCGTGGAAAAAACGCCCTCACGATCAACAATGTGCTCATCGGCGAAGTGTGGCTCGGCTCCGGCCAATCCAACATGGCCATGACGGTCGCCCGCTCGAGGGATGCGGAGAAGGAACAAGCCGCCGCCACTCTTCCGCTCATCCGAATGTTCAAGGAGGAATCGCCGGCGGCCGACACTCCGCAGCACGTTGGCCAGGGACGCTGGCTGGTCTGCTCACCTGATACCGTCGGAGGATTTTCCGCGACCTTGTACTTCTTTGGCCGCGAGTTGCACCGATCCCTCGAGGTGCCCGTCGGGTTGATCAACTCATCGGTCGGAGGCACTCCGATTGAATCCTGGATCGATTCGGAGACGCAGCGCGCAATGCCTGAGCTGCAGCCATTTTTCGTCGCGACGGCGGAGCAGGCCAACGCGAGTGCTCCCACCGACGCGGCCCGGAAAAAGTACGAGCGCGATCGCGCGAAATGGGAGGAGACCGCGAAGCAGGCCCGCGCCAAGAAACAGAAAGTACCACAGGCGCCGCGGGATCCCGCTGCGGCTCAGGCCCGGCACGCCAACATCGGAGGCTTGTTCAATGGGAAAATCGCTCCCCTTATCCCTTATGCCATTCGCGGTGCGCTCTGGTATCAAGGCGAAGCGAATACCGTTCCCGCCAAGGCGCCTTTCTACGAGCATCAGCTGCGTTTACTGGTGGATGACTGGCGCGCGCGTTGGGGTTATGCGTTTCCTTTTGCCTGGGCCCAGCTGCCCAACTTCGCCGTCACCGGCCGCGATTGGCCGCTTGTACGCGAGGCTATGCTGAAAACACTGGCGGTTCCGCAAACAGGCATGGGGATCAACCTCGATATCGGGGAGGAGCGCGACATCCATCCGAAGAACAAACAGGAGGTCGGGCGCCGACTTTCGCTCTGGGCGCTCGGCACCGTTTACGGGCGTGATGTGCCGGCAACGTCGGGACCGCTACCGGCGGGACACCAGGTCCGCGGCAACGAGATTGTCGTACGGTTCATTCACGCCAACGGTGGACTCGCGGCCAAGGACGGAGCGCTGTCGGGTTTTGTCATTGCGGGAGAGGATCGGATCTGGAAACCCGCCGCAGCGCGCATTGCAGGCGACAGCGTAGTCGTATCCAACCCAGACGTACCCCAACCGGTCGCGGTGCGTTATGCCTGGGAAAATTACCCGACCGCCACACTGTATAATTCTGCCGGGCTACCCGCGACGCCCTTTCGCACGGACACCTGGAAGTGAGTCACGGCTCACGCTTCGGACAGGATGGAGCGATCTCCGCGTTCACGCGATCTCCGCGATAAGACCGCCCGAGGCGGACTGCGCCACCGCGTCGCCGTCGCCTGCCTGATACAAGTAACGCGTCCGTCGCAGGCCAGGGCCCGTCAAATGTCACTCAGCGTCATGCACGTGCTGGTGGCCGTCGCCACGAGCTTGCCGCGGGCATTATGGATGACGCAGTCGAGAAAGCCGATGCGCAATCCGCGTTGCACGAGGGTCGCGGTAGCGATGATCCGGCCGGTCTTCACGGGACGCATGAAATTTACCTTCAATTCGATCGTGGAAAAATCCTCTCCCGCCAGCAGTTGCCGGCCATACGCGGTACCCATCGCGGCATCAGCCAGAGCGCAGATCACCCCGCCGTGAACCCGTCCCATCGGGTTGGCGTGTTGCGGGCCTGCGTCCAGCGCCACCAAGGTCCGTCCGTCGGACGCATGCTCGACCTTGAATCCAATCAAGGCGGAAATCGGAGCTTCAGAAAATCGGTCGGCTCCGCTGCCGGTCGTGGTATCATCCATTTGGCCAACAAGTCGCACCCGCCGCCAAACGCCAGCTCCCGCTGCATTTTACCCACGGTCCGAACGCGTTGCCGCGAGGAGTCCGTGCCTACCGCGATGCACGATTTCTCACTGCACTGGAAAAATAAACGGCAGAGGGAAATGCCCCCTCCACCGCATAATTCTCCAACTCGACCCTTCGTTAACCGAAATATTTCACCCTCTGGCGTGAACGCTCTAACCGCTGTGTACCTCTTCTATTATTACCTTGTCATGGCGAGAGCTGGACTAACGCAGCGATGGGTGGCTTGGCAATGAACCTCCTCAATTGTCATTAGCAGGAGCGAAGCGACGCGGCCATCCATCTGGATTTATGGTGGATTACCGCGGTCGGCTAAAGCCTCCCTCGCAATGACAAAAAAAGTGTTCCTAGAAGGAGCGCAGCGACGAAGCAATCCATCCAGCTGAATCGCCACGGCCTCGTTCCTCAGGCTCGCGATGATAAATCAGAAAGGGGTCACGCCAAGAATCCGGATAGGATGCGGGGACCCCGCCGGGCTGATCTACGGCGGGCCGCGCGAGCGCGACAGCGCTCGGCTGCCGGCGCGGGTGCTAAAGGAGCGCCGCTTCGTACACGACATTTCGCGCATAGGCCGCCGCCGGCGGGGTCGCTGCTTTACCGCACGCAGCGACTTCAGCCCGGAGCGCTTGCGCGGAGGGTGAGCCGAGCGCAGCGACAGCTCATCGCGCAGGAAGACAGCAGACGGCGTGACACCGGCTGCCGGTGGCGCGACGTGTGCCGCTTGGATCGCATTGGGCATTGGGGCGAGTGCAAAGTGCATAGTTTGACTCCTTTGTTCGACTCCTTTGTTCGACTCCGGCGAAGGACGTTGGCAGGAAATTTGCCGTGCGACCTTCAGGCGCATCAAACCGGCCAGCGAGTGCTCAATCCATCGTCAGCCCCTCCGATTGCCGGGCAGCGGGAACTTGGAATGTCGGAAGGCGATCGAGTGAGTGCGTTTGCGTCAAAGGCTGAGAGCACGCTATGGTCCGGCTCATGTCACGCGTACGCCCGTCCTGCGTTCTCTTCGCGCTTCTTCTCCTCGTCGCCGCCGCCTTTCCCGGCTGCGCGAAACGCAACACCCTCGTCGCGCAGGGAGATCGCGCCGGGATTCTCCACGTCGGCAATGGCGCTGAAATTCAGTCGCTCGATCCGCATCTCGCCGGCGGCACGGTCGACCACAATGTCCTGAGCGCGCTCTTCGAGGGCCTGATCACCTTGGACGAGGAAACCCTGGAGCCGCGTCCTGGAGCCGCCAAACGCTGGACGATTTCGCCCGACGGCCTGACGTACACGTTTTATCTGCGGGCCGGGGCGAAATGGTCCAATGGCGATCCGCTCACGGCGCGCGACTTCCTCTACAGTATCCGTCGTGCCCTTACGCCGGCTCTCGGCTCTGAATACAAGGACGCGCTGTATCCGATTCGTCAGGCCGAGGATTTTGCCCGCGGGCGAATGGAAAATTTCGGCCCGGTCGGCGTTCGAGTCGACGACGACACGCAACTCGAGTTGACGCTCAGCCGCCCGACACCGCATTTTCTGACGGTCCTGCGCGCCAATGTTTGTTTTCCGGTCCACGCCGCCTCGGTCGAACACGGTGGCGCCTCCGCCACGGATCGCACCGGACGTTGGACGCGCACGGTTCCCTTGGTTTCCAACGGCCCCTTCCGGTTTCGCGAATGGAAGGACCACCAGCATGTCATCGTCGAAAAGAATCCGCATTACTGGGACGCCGAAAAGGTGCGCCTCGCCGCGATTCATTTCTACCCCAGCGAATCCACCCAAGCCCAGGAACTCGCATTCCGTGCGGGTCAGTTACACACCACCTGGGACGTTCCTCTGTCGAAACTTGAGGCGTATCGGAAAGACTCGCCCGACCTCCTCCGCGTAGAACCGTACTTCGAGAGCTATTTTCTACGTTTCAACAACCGCCACGCGGCGTTGTCCGATGTCCGCCTCCGGGCTGCCCTGGCGCTCGCGATCGACCGCGAGGCCATCACGAAAAACATTCTGCGCGGCGGTCAGACGCCGGCCACCGGCCTGACTCCGCCCGGACTCGCCGGTTACGTGCCACCGCCTCTGGTGCCCTACGATCTGGCAACGGCGAAACGCCTCCTCGCCGAGGCCGGTTATCCCGACGGCAAAGGCTTTCCCGCCCTCGAGCTCACCACGATCTCGTCCGAGATCAACCAGCGGATCGCCGAGGCGATTCAGCAAATGTGGCGCCGCGATCTCGGTATTGAAATTCGCATTACACAGAAGGAATTCAAGGTGCTGCTCGATGCCTTCGATACGCTCGATTACGCGATCGCGCGCGGCCGCTGGATCGCGGAGTTTCCGGATCCGCTCACCTACCTGAACATGTTTACCACCGGAAATGGCGTGAATGGGACCGGCTTCGCGGATCCCAATTACGATGCCCTCCTCGCCGCCGCCAACGCCGAGCGTGCGCCCGCGGCGCGACTCGCCGGGCTGCAGCAAGCGGAGGCCTATCTCATGAGCCGCATGCCGGTGGCGCCCATTTACTGGGGCTCGCGCACCACCCTGATCGTACCCTCGGTGCGGGGTTGGAAGAAATCCCCGCTCGGTTTTCGGAATTATAAAGACGTCTGGCTGGAGCCGTAGACGGCACTGTTTCGCGCGCTCGCGCGGCCTCCCTAAACCTGCTCGGGCCAGACCGAGTGGCAGCGATACTTGGCCCACAGCGCGGCGGTCATCTCGTTCTTGCGAAACGCAATCGCCACGATGCCCGCGACCACGCCGCCCGCTCGCTCGATCAGCGCGACGGCCGCCTGCGCCGTCGCGCCCGTCTCGATCCACTCGTCGGTCAACAGCACGCGCGTTCCGGGTGGCCACGGGTTGGTCCGCAGCTCGAGTGCTTTCTCCGCTCCCGTATAATCTTTAAAGGCTACGCGCTCGTTCTGGACCGGCAGCTTTCCGCCTTTGCGCACCGGCACAAAACCAACCCCGAGGCGCAACGCCAGCGCCGTCCCCACCACGAAACCCAGCGCATCAGTTCCGACCACGCACTGCACGCGCTCGGTGGCCGCGGCCTGCTCCCACGGCGCCACCAGGTCATTCACGAGCGCCCGAAAAGCCTCGGGCTCCGCAAAAATGGGCGTCACATCACTCCGTTTATAGTGCACTTTGCTGCGATCGATCAGCGTGAGATAATCCACGCCCGCACTACTTCGCAGTTTGTGCGCCTGGGCCAGAATGTTTTTGCGCTTTCTCCGCTTTCGGATGGCGATCGTCTGAACTTTCATGCCCCGCCGCCCCGTCATCATCGATCAGGACACGCTCGGTCCCGCCGGCACAAATCTACAATCCGTCGCACTCCTGCTCAACGCGCCCGACGTGGATGTTCTCGGCATCTGCGTCTGCACCGGTGACCACTGGCGCGATCATCAGGTGCGCCACGCCTTGCGGCTCCTCGAGATCATGGAGCGCACCGACGTTCCGGTTATGCCAGGCGCACTCATGCCGCTGGTTAACACGCCCGCAGATACCGCGGCTTGGGAGGCGCAGTATGGAAAACTAATCTACAACGGGGCGTGGGACCTCGCCCGGGCCGGACGCTGGGCCGATCCGCACCACCGTCCCGACCTGCCGGAGGGAAACCCAACGACGACGCCCGCCGCCGAGCACGCTGCAGCCTTTATCGTTCGCCAGGCCCGCGCGCACCCCGGCGTGATTTCACTCTGGTGCGCCGGGCCGCTTACCAATATCGCCCTCGCTCTGCACCTCGAACCGCAGCTGCCCAGCCTGGTGCGGGAACTATATTTCATGGGTGGTTCCTTTGCACCGGAAACCGATGCCCGCGAGTTCACCGCCACCCCGCGACGCGAGTTCAACCTGCACTTTGACCCGGAAGCCGCCCGCGCGGTTTTTCGCGCCCCATGGGCGCGCGTCACGTGCTCACCCATCGACATCTCCCAGCCAACCCGCGCTTCCGCCGAACTCTTCGTCCGTATTGCCGGAGCCGATACGCCGCTGGCTCGGTACCTCGATCGCTTCGGCCCGCGGAATCGACCCATGTGGGACGAGGTGGCCGCCGCGACCTGGCTGGATCCCTCGCTCGTCACCGCCGCCGAGGATCTCTTCATCGATGTCGACCTCGATCGCGGCCCGAATCTTGGCGACACGCTCAGCTGGACTCCGGGGCAACAGCCCGCCTTCGCCGTCTGTCGTGCCCGAGTCGAAAAGACACTGGATCACAACCGTTTCTACGATTTATTTGTCGCGCTGAGTTCACGTTAAGCCGTCGTCGCGGCACCCGAGGAAGCGTCCTCCGCCCCGTCCACAATTCGATGGCAGCACGGACCAAGGCCCGCCATGCAGCCGGCTACGACGCGAAGGAGCGGACCCTACGTTCCTCCCTACCGCCCCGGGTCTGGCACCGCGGCTGCTCTGTAACCAGCATGCGACATTTCACCGAGTATCTTCCGTCTGAGTCCCGCCGGACATCGTCCCGTTGGCTATCGTAATTGCCGTGCTTGAGTTAAAGCTCAGCCTGCGTTGTCTTCTTGCGATGCGCGCCCAGCTCGCTTCACTTTTCATTTCCTGCCTCGCCCTCTTCGCGATGCCTTTTCTGTCTGCCCAGCCAGCGGGAGCCGTCCAGCCCGCCGACCTCATCATCACCAACGCCCACGTCGTCACCATGAACGACGCCCGGGAGGTACACGATCGGGGTGTCGTGGTGATACGCGGCGAGAAGATCATCGCCGTCGGACCGGAAGCGATCGCTCGCGGCTTCACGGCGACGCGAACCATCGATGCGCGGGGCGGCCTGGTGCTGCCAGGTATGATCAATACCCACACGCACGCCTCGATGACGGTGTTTCGCGGCCTGGGCGACGATGTGCCGGACCGCCTGCGCCGTTTCATCTTTCCGTTGGAAAAGGCACTCGTGAACCGCGAACTCGTGTACTGGGGCGGCTTGCACGGGATGATCGAAATGATCGAGGGCGGCGTCACCACGTTCGCCAACATGTACTATTTCGAGGAGGAAGTGGCCCGTGCCGCCAAAGAGCTCGGCATGCGGGCGATCCTCGGCCAGACGATCATCAATTTCCCGGCGCCCGATTCACCGGAACCGTACGGCGGTTTTGCCCGCGCCAGGAAGTTCATTGCCGACTTCCAAGGAGATCCGCTCATCACGCCGGCGTTTGCGCCGCACGCGCCCTACACTGTTGATGCCGAACACCTGCGCGCCATTGCCGAGGCGTCCGCGGAACTCAATGCCCCGGTGCTCATTCATCTGGCGGAAATGCCGGACGAAATCGCGACGCTGCGCAAAGAGCACAACATGACGCCCGTCGAGTACCTCGACTCCCTCGGCCTGCTGAACCATCGACTGCTCGCCGCGCATTGTATTTTCGTCACCGACAGCGATATCGCCCTGCTCAAAGAGCGAAACGTCGGCGTCGCGCACGCCATGGTCGCCAACATCAAATCAGCCAAAGGCGTCGCACCCGCGCTCATGATGTTCAACGCCGGCGTGCGCATCGGCCTCGCCACCGACGGCCCAATGAGCGGCAATACCCTCGATATCATCGGCCAGCTCGGCTACGTCGCGAAGGTCCACAAACTCGATCAAAAGGATCGCAACGTGATGCCCGCGCTCAACGTGGTCGCGATGGCCACGCGCGGTGGCGCCAGCGCCCTGCACATGGAAGACCGCATCGGCTCCCTCGAGGCGGGAAAGCTCGCCGACATCATCATCGTCGACGTTGATGCCACCCACATGATCCCGCTGTACGATCCGTACTCCGCGCTCGTTTACGCCGCGAATGCGCGCGATGTCCGCACCACGATCATTCACGGCCGCGTGGTGATGGAGGATCGCGTGATCACGACCATCGATGTCGCCGAGGTAAAACGCCGGATGCGCGCAATCGCGACCCAGATCAGCACCGCCACCGCGACGCGGTAAGGCACCGACCCGGGCGGCTCGACCCCGGCCGTTCGTATTCACTTTTCCCTGACATCATGACCAAACCTATGCGACTCATCCCAGCCATCGCCTTTGCGACGGCGCTTCCCGCGCTGTTGATCGCCCAAACAAACCCGCCTGCCTCTCCGGCCGGCGCTCCCACCAAACTCGAGGCGTTCACCGTCACCGGCTCCAATCTGCGCGCCGGTGAATCCGCCGGCGCCGCGAACCTGCGGGTGCTCACCGCCTCCGAGATCGAGGCCTCCGGCCAGACGAATCTCATGAACCTGCTGCGCAAGCTGCCCGAAATCGGCGCCCAGGGCTTCGCGGAAAATCGGGTTAACACCTCCTCCCCCGGCACGGCGGCAATTTCGCTCCGCGGCCTCGGCGTCAACTCGACCCTGGTGCTGCTCAACGGCCGCCGCGTCACCCTTGCGCCTTTGGGCCAGGGCGGCAGCGCGGCCGGTCTCGGCACCGAGCAGTTCGTCGACATGAACATGATCCCGGTCTCCGCGATCGCGCGGGTCGAGGTCCTCAAGGACGGCGCCTCCGCCATCTACGGCGCCGATGCCGTCGCCG
>CAYVDZ010000068.1:0-13235 GCA_964450575.1 uncultured Opitutus sp. | reverse complement strand
CGTTCGAAAGCATGCTGGCGTTCATGGACGAGATTGACGCGGTGTTGCGCCGCGAGAAACAGCCGCAAAGCGCTCCGGTAACCCGAGGTCAGTTGTTGATACAGCGGCTCGGTGCGGCGATAGAACCACCCGCGGTGGCTCCCATGGCGCAACAAGCGGGTGCTGATCATCGGGGTCAGCGTCAGCGCGACGAATGACGACACGATCACGGCTCCGGAGAGCACCACGCCAAACTCCTTGAACAGCTGTCCGGACAACCCGGTCAAAAACAGCAGTGGCATAAACACCGCCGCCAGGGCGACCGTGGTCGCAATCACGGCAAAGAAAATCTCCCGCGTTCCCTTCAAACCCGCCTCGATGGGATTCATCCCTTGTTCGATTTTAGAATAGATATTTTCCAGCACGACGATCGCATCATCGACCACCAATCCAATCGCCAGCACAAGGGCCAACAGCGTGAGCACGTTCACCGAAAACCCGGCCAGGTACATGACGAAAAATGATGAAACGAGTGCGATGGGAATGACGATAATCGGGATGAAGGTCGACCGCCACTCGCGCAGGAAGAGAAAGATGATCGCGATCACGAGACCCGTCGCGATGAGGATCGTCTCTTTCACTTCGCTGATCGACGCGCGAATGAAGAGGGTCGTGTCGAAACCGTAGTTCACGGTCACATCGGCCGGCAACTCCGGCTTGATGAGCTCCACCCGCTTCCGAAACTCATCCATGATCTCGATGTGATTCGCGCCGGGCTGCGGCCGCAACACGACGCCGACCATGGGCACGCCGTCGCGCTTCAAAATCGTCCGCTCGTTCAACGCCCCCAACTCCGCCCGGCCAATGTCGCGAAACCGGATCAGCGTGCCGTCCACCTGCTTGATAATAAGATTCTCAAACTCCTCCGGGGTCGAGAGCCGGCTCAGCGTGCGAACCGTCAGCTCGACCAGGTCACCCTCGATCCGGCCGGATGGGAGCTCGATATTCCCCCGTTGCAAAGCCAGCCGCACGTCCACCGGAGTCAGGCTGTAGGCCGCCAATCGCGCCGGATCGAGCAGCAGGCGCATCGCATACTCTTTCTCTCCCCAGATATCGACTTCACTCACTCCCGGGATCGTCTGCAGACGCGCCCGAAAGATGTTGTCCGCCAGCGAAGTCAGCTCGAGCAGATTGCGCAGGCTACTGCGCACCCCAAGGAACGTAATCGGAGAACTGTCGGCGTCAGCCTTGGAAACCCGGGGCGGTTCGGCGTCGGGCGGCAACTCCCCGAGGGCACCCGCGACTTTGTCGCGCACATCATTGGCCGCCGTTTCCAAATCGATTCCGGGGAGGAACTCCACCGTAATGGAGCTGCCACCGTCGCGGCTGACTGACGTGAGATTCCGGATACCGGCGACCGCGTTGATATCCTCCTCGAGCGGCGTCGTGATTTGCGTTTCAATCACGCGCGCATTGGCGCCGGGATACGAGGTGCTCACCGCGACGATCGCGGGATCGACCGCGGGGAACTCGCGCACGCCCAGGAACGTGTATCCAACAATCCCAAACACCACCAACACCACCGACATCACGATGGCGAGAACCGGACGACGAATGCTGACCGAAGATAAACTCATGGTGCGGCAGTCACAGTCGCGCCCTTCGCGGCGGCGGCGCGGAGACCGGGAGCCGTTTTCCCGCCCGCCGAGTGAGCCGGTGCGGCCTCCGTTGATGCGGGTGCGGCGGTGGGCTCGACGGAAACTCCCGGGCGCAACTGCAACTGGCCCGAGGTGATGACCACGGCATTCGGCTCCAAGCCCGACACGATCTGAACCTCACGCGCAAGGCGCAGCCCGATCTGGACTTTCCGGGGCTGCGCCTTCCCTTGCTCGATCACATACACCTGCTGCTCGTTCAAACCCGCCACGAGCGCCGTGGCAGGAACAAGGATCGCGTTGGGGATTTCCTCGAGCCCAATTTCCACGGTCGCGAACCCACCCGGAAGTGCCCGGCCGCCCGGATTATCAGCGCGGGCGCGGAGGCGCAAGGTCCGGGTCGCCGGATCAATGCGCGGCTCGATCGCGTAGACTTTACCCGCAAACGGTTGGTTCAATCCTGCAATTGAGATCATCACCTCCGCATCACGTTTGAGCCGCTCCAAATGCCGCTCGGCCACGGCAAATTCAACTTTCACCGTATCAATATTCTGGAACGTCGCGATGCGGGTCGCCGGAGTGACGAACGCACCCACGCTGACGTAACGCAGGCCAATGATCCCGTCAAACGGCGCCCGGATTTCCGTCTTGGCAAGCTGCGCCTTCACGAGGGCAAGTTCCGCTTCGCGCACGCTCACTTCACTCACCGCAGCATCGAGACTGTCCCGGGTCGTCCCGCCGCCTTCGGCCAGTGCAACCTGCCGCTCCGCCTGCGCCCGCGCCAGGCGGACCCGGCTTTCAGCCCGGGCAAGTTCCGCCCGTAACTCCGTGTCGTCGAGCCGCAGTAGCACCTCCCCCGGTTTCACCCGACTCCCCTCGTCGAACGCCACCCAAACTACCTTGCCCGAAAGCTCGCTCACGAGCTCCACCGACTCCTCCGCGAACACGGACCCGGTCGCGGTGATGCGCTCCGATAGCGTGCGTGGCACCACCTGATGCGTGTAAACCGGAAGAGGTGCGCCACCACCCCGCCCCGGCGCACTCTTCGCGGCCGACGACGCTCCGGTTCCCTGAGCACTCCGGCTCCCCGGATTCCGCATGATGACGAATGCGACCACTGCGACAAACGCCACCAATCCAATATATAGCGCCTTCCTGGACTTCATTGAAGCTCATGGTGCTTCGCCGCCGGGTGAGAGCAACCACAGGAAGTGAAAGTTTCCTGCTTTTTTCCCGGAGGGTTCGGCGGTTTCTCCGTCCCATCAATCGGCTCGCCGCACCCCTACTCACCTTCGTGCGCAACCGGACGATACGAACAGGCAGGCAAGCGATCCGTAACCGCAGGCGCTACCTTCGGATGATCACGGTATTTATACGATGGTCGACTGAACTGGATTCCCGGTAACGACCGGGACACGTCCGGCCATCTCGCGCGCCAGCGTCGCGAAGGTCGTCACGCGCAAATCACGGCGCGCGGCGAGCAGATCGGCCAGCGCATGCAGGACCCGCACAAATCGCTCGTCGGTTCGCCCGTCGCGGAAATACTCCCACCAATGGGTGACGAGCACGGTCACCTGCTGGCGATCGATGGTGCGTCGAATCGTTTCCAACATGGAGTCCAGCGGCCGCAGGTAACTGAGCAGGCAACCGGGATGACTCAACAAAAGGGTCGAATTCACCCGCCAGTGGGGTCGGCGGAGGAGCTTCCGCAGCAAGTAACGGCGGCGCCATGCGCGCGGCAGCCGGTGCCATTCGAACCATCCCGTTGAAATGATCCCAAAGCGCCGGGCAATTTCAACATAGGCTGCCGCGGAAATCTTGTCGTGGGGCGCCACAAAAGTCTGCCCGCCATTAAACCCGGCCGCGCGCAACTGCTCCGCCCCGCGTTCCAGCCGGCGGACCACTTCGGTGCGATCCGTGCGGTCGAACTCGAAGGTATCATGGTGGCAGCCATGCTGCACGACCTCGTATCCGGGATTTGAATGCAAGTAATCCACCAAGCGGGGATTCTCCTGCAGCGCGACGGTTTCGATCGGCGAACGCGGAGCCCGCCGAACAAATCCCTCGGGTGCGCCCTGCGGCGTGCGGGCGTTGACGCGCACCTCCGGGATGGTCGCCAGGTTCACCGGCAATCCCCGTTCCAAAAACGGCCGGTACAAAGTCTCCAGACAGGAGACCGGCGTCAGCGCATTGGTGTCGTCGTCACGCAGAATGACTGTGCGCATGCTTGGCCTCCGTGAGTTCCTCGTAGAGTTCCTTCAACCGCGCGGCGAGGACGCGTGTATCGTAATCCCGCGCCACGCGTTCCCGTGCCGTGGCAACCACGTGTCGTACCCGTTCGCGATCGCGCATGACTATGTCCACGGCCGAGTGGAAGCTCTCCGGCCGTTCCACGTCGAACAACCAGCCGGTTTCGCCCGGTTCAATCAATGCACTCGCCCCCGACGTCCGGCTGGAAACCGCAGGCGTACCCGCCGCCCACGCCTCGAGAATCACGAGCCCGAAGGTCTCCGAAATCGACGACAGCAAAGCGATTCGCGCGTCCTGCATGAGCCCGATGAGCCGCGGATCAGCCGGCGGGAGTTTGCCGGTGCACAGCACATGCGCCCGAATCCCAAGTTCGTCGATGCGGCGCTCCAGCGCCGGGCCGTAAGTTTCATCCGTGCAAGGTCCCGCCAGCACCAGCAGGACTTTGGGGTGCCGCTGAATCAGTTCCGGCACCTGCTCGATCAAGAAGGACTGATTCTTCACCGGATCAATCCGGCCCACCGCAAGCACGACGTCGCGCCCCACGATCTGCGGAAACGCCGTTCGGGCCACGTCCCGCTGATCCGTTTCGTAGATTCCCGCGGGCACGCCATGCGGCTGCATCACGACGCGGCGGTCGGGATGGCGCTGCTGCATCAACTCCGCTTCGCGACGATTACAGGTCAGGATCGCATCGGCTTCCTCAATCACCCGACGCGCCCGCAGCAGGAGCCCGAACGGCTTGCCCCATTCGAAGCCGCGCGACTGCGACGGGCGCAGCGTCTGGCGGAGCGCCTCGGGCAAGTCGTAAAGGCCGCCGTGCACCGTAACCACAAAGGGAATACGCCGACGCCGCGCAATCGTCAGGCCGATGCCCCCCACCCGGCCCAGCGCGTGGGAATGCACGACGGATAATCGGGGGGCGCCCCAGAGCGAACGCAGCAGGTCGAAGGACAACAGATTGCCGCCGACCGCGATCATCTGGCGGCGTTGCTCACTGGAGATGCCCCAAACCGGCACGCAGGCCTTGAATCGCTTCACCAGGCATCCGGCTTCGGCCAGCGGGTCGCGGGTCGCAGTTTGATCCCGTCCCGCCCTGTCCAAGGCCGGGCAATACACCATGGAATCAACCCCCTGACGCCGCAGACCGTCAAAGATCTGATGAATGACGGTCTCGGTTCCACCCCACTCGGCGGGGTTGTATTTACGAAGCAGATGAGCAATGCGCATGAAAATCATCTCCTGGATCCGGCCGATAGCGAAACGGGCACGAGATCCTCTTCTGTGTCATCATCCATCTCGGGCATTGACTCCCGCGCAGCGCGACGCCGGGCATGGCGCAAACTGGCAAGTCCGCCCATCATGAGATGAAACATGAGAAACAGGGTGGACTGCCGGTAAGTCCACTCGGTGATGCTTTGCAGAAAAATGCCGGTCGTCGCGAAAAGGAGCCCGAGGCCAAGCCGGTGCAGCGGATCCGGATTCAAGCGGCGCCAAAGGAAGCCGGCGCCCATCCCAAACCAGCGCAGCCAGACCAGTCCAAAAAGAAAGAGTCCGGGCAGTCCAAGCTCGCCCGCCGTCAACGCGGCCAGACTGTGGGCCGGCGCCGCCCGGTGCACGGACGGCAACTCGGCCTTCTCCGGATCAACTTTGACGTCGTCATAATCCTCATAGCGAAAGCCAGACTCGGGACCATACGTCTTGCTGACCGCATACGACCAGTTGTTCAGCCCCACTCCGAAAAAATGATCTTCGAGAATCGCGCCGGCCCAGCGAAAATACACGCCCCGGCCTTCGCTGCCTTCGTCGAAGTACTCCTCTGTCAGCGAGGCCTCGGCGTACCGCGCGCTGATCTGATCCCACATCTTCACCAGGACCGCGCCGGAGAAGACCGCCACCGCGACAATCACGGCGACTTTTTGGAACGTGAGGCGCCAGCTCGTGCACGCCAGTGCGGTCCCGAACATGACGAAGGCATAGATTGGCAGACCGGCGCGGGAGATCGTGAGGAGGATACTCACGGTGGCTGCGACACATCCGGCCGCTGCCGCCAGGCGAATCCATTTCGACCACTGCGCCAGGGCGGCGGCGAGCAACACCGGGGCGATGGTACAAATATACATTGAAAGGCTGTTCGCGTGATCGAGCGTGCCGGGCACGCGATACATGCCGCCGAGATAACGCTGCTTGAGTGCATAGACCGCCTCGATGGCGGCAGTCGCGCTCAGCCCGAGTATCAGGAGGCCAAATTCGCGACGGGTGCGGAGAAACACCGCACCCGCCAGGAAGATTAATATTCCCCGAAGGACGTTGGTCAGTTCCCAAATGGAATATAACGGCTCCAGCGCAATGAAGGTGGAGAAAACGCAATAGGAGAAATACAACAGCAGCATCCCGAGCCCGGCTGGCACGAACCACGGGCGCCGGGCGTAGCGGGGCGCCAGCACGGACGAAACCAGGATGGACCAGGCGAGGATATCTGTAACCGAAACGACAATACCGCGCGACGTGCCGCGGTACCAATATTGTCCGAAGAAATTGACATCGAATTTTTCGGCGTAGACGGAAAAGCAGATCATTCCCAGAAATGCGAGATCGCGCAGCCGCTGCGAGAACGTGGTCGCGAGAATACTGCCGCAACCGAATGCCACAAAGATGATGAGCGCGAAGATGTGCTTGGTTTCCATGGCTCAGGCGAAGCGCGGTTCACGGGCGCGAACCGCGACCGGTCGAAAGTGGAGTGAGGGCATGCTCGAAGCCGGTTTACGGCGCATCCTGCGGAACCGGGATGCCGGCGTGCCTTCTCGCCTTGGGCCAATATTGCGTCATGCCCTGACGCAGCGCCCGGTGCGCCCTCGCACACGCGATCAAGGTCACAACGAAGCCGGCTGAGACCACGGGCAGATGAGTGAGCTTGCGCGCGCCGGAAAGTCGAAAATAACGCTGAAAGCGAAAGCTCAGCAGTCCGGGAAACAGCTGCCAGAAGAACCGATGCCGTTGGAGGTGGGCTGCAACCAGTTTCTTGAGCCAGTCGGGGTCCTCCGTCTCGCGGCGTCTCAGTGTATCGGCCAAATGGGTACGCTCACGCACCGGAAGCGTGCGCAAATATTCCACCAGCACATGCACCACGGTTTGCCCGATCATCTGCCGCTTCTGATTGTTCAGAACCGCCCGGGGGCTGACATACGCTTCGAAGACATGCACGGCCTCCGGGGCGAGGATAACCCGGCCGGGGTCGGAATTGCGGGTGAGAAACGCCGTACAGACCATGCTCTTGATGAAACCATCTTCGGTCGCGCCGAGATCCCGGGGCAGGTAAAGTTGGCGGGCGACGGCGGCGCGCAGACAATAGAGCTGACCGCAGATCATGCCCCCTTCGCCCGTGGACATCGCCGAGGTCGCAAGCGAGAGGCGCTCCCAGAGGTTTTTTCTCGGCTTGAAAATAAGGTCCTTGCACTGCCGGCCGGTGGACGCGGGCACGGAGGGGTTTCGCTCCAACGCCTCCACCAGGTTGAAAATCGTGTCGCGCTGATGGAAGATGATGTCGGCATCCATGGAGCAGAGGAACGGCGCCTCAACCGCGGAAAATTCATGAATGAAACGGTTCCACGCGTTCGCCTTCCCTGGCTCGGGAATGTCGATCACGCGCGCGGTGAACCCATCGGACCACGTGTGCTCGCGATCCATGCGCTCGAAAAACTCGCGCACCACCGCCACCGTACGATCGGTACAGGCGTTCGCCACCACCACGACTTCGCATTGCTGGTGACGCGTGCAGAGGCGTTCGAACACCGACTGCCGAAAAAGGGAACTCAGGGTGGTGAGGATGGAGTCCTCCTCGTTCCAGGCCATGATGCCAATGGAAACGCAGGTGGGATGCCGTTTGGTAAGGTGTGACATAAGAAAACCAGGCCGCGAACGGCGCAAGCGCAGCATACCTCGATGGGACGATAACGTTAGTGGGTCATGACCTACGGCGGAAGCGGCACACACCCCATGTGACCCCGGCGCGCGTCACGCTAGCCTCTGTGGTAATGAGCGATCCGTTGGTCACGATCATCCTCCGTTCGTATAATGAGGGTTGGGCTCTGCGCGAAACGCTGCCAGCCCTCGCAGCGCAGGACTACACGAATTGGGAGCTTGTCGTCTTTGACTCGGGCTCAACCGATGGCTCGGTGGAATTAATTCGCGCGGCGGCACCCCGCCACTTCGTCCAACTCCTACCGCAGGATTACCAGCCCAGCCGGGTGCTGAACCAAGGCATGGAACTCAGCCGCACGGAAACGGCGATCTTCCTCAACGCCGACGCCACGCCGCAAGGATTGAACTGGCTTCGCCCGCTGGCAGAAGCCTTGCAGGAACCAGGCCACGCCGCGGTCTTTGGCCGGCAACGGCCCAGGCCGAATTGCGAGGCCGTCTTCGCGCATGATTATGATCGCTGTTTTGGCGACGACCCGGAATCGGTGCGCTGGGAGCATTTTTTTAGCATGGTAAGCAGTGGCTTGCGCAGGGACGTGTGGGCGCAACGCGGCTTTCTCGAGTCGATGCAATATTCCGAAGACGATGAATATACGCGCTGGTGCCGGGCCGCCGGATATCAGGTCGTGTATTGTCCGGAGTCGGTGGTACTCCACTCCCATAACTACACTCCGGCGCAAGCCTACAAGCGGAGTTTCGGCGAAGCCTGGGCGCTCGCCGCCGTCTGGAATGGACACCCGGCGGAAGTCACGAGCCCCACCCGCGTTCTTACGGGCTGGCTCGCGGATGTCCGCCGCGATCTGCGTTTTTGCCGCCGCCTTGGACGCATGGGCGAATGGCCGCGGGCGCTGCGCATTCGCTGGGAGCAGCGGCTCGCCCGCCGCGCCGGGTTCAAGGCCGGTTGGGCCATGCACCGCGAAACCTTTGTGTCATGAATGCACCCACGTCGCCCCCCGTCGCGCTCCCGCTCCCGCTGCGCACTCTCCGGCCCGCCGCCCGTCTTCCGCTGCTTTGCACTCCTGCGGCCGATCTGGCCCGATTCACCGTCGATGGTAGCCCTGAACTGGAGCAACACCTCGCGCGCACGTGCGAACGAATCGCCGCGGGGGTGCGGGGACTCATTCCACGCCGCAAACTCGAGACAATTTTGCTCGGTGGCGGTTACGGCCGTGGCGAGGGCGGAGTCTGGCGAACACCCGCCGGTGACCGGCCTTATAATGACCTCGAGTTTTATGTCTGTATTCGCGGAAACCGTCACCTCAACGAACTCCGCTTCGGACGCACATTGCACGTCCTCGGCGAAATCCTGACACCGCAGGCCGGCATCGAGGTGGAGTTTAAAATCACTTCGCTGCATGAGATCGCCTCGAGCCCGGTCAGCATGTTCTCATACGACCTTCTCGTCGGGCATTTCCAATTGATCGGAGATACCACCGTGCTTTCCCGCTGCGCGCATCATCGTGACGCCTCTCGCATTCCCCTCGCCGAAGCGACGCGGCTCTTGATGAACCGGTGCTCCGGGCTCCTGTTCGCGCGCGAACGGCTCTTGCAGCCGGAGTTCACGCCGGGCGATGCCGATTTCGTGCAGCGCAATATCGCCAAGGCGCAACTTGCGTTGGGCGATGCATTGTTGGTGATGGATGGACAGTACCACGCGAGCGCCCGCGAACGCCATCGCCACCTCGAGCGGCTCGCCCGGGTGGAGTCGATGCCCTGGCTGCGCGCGGTCGCCGAGCACCACGCCCGCGGCGTGCAGTTCAAGCTTCATCCCGAGCGAAGCATGGCGTCGCAGAGCGAACTCGACCGCGTGCACAACGTGGTCACGGACCTGGCCCGGACCGTTTTCCTCGCGCTCGAATCGCAGCGATTGCGAACGCCCTTCGCGGCCGCCCGGGACTACGCCACCCACCCGGTTGAAAAATGTGCAAAGGCCCGCCGCCTCCGGACGGCGCTCATTACCGCAAAAGTGCTCGGCGTCAGGACGGTCTTCAGCTCCGAGGCGCGGAGGCATCCCCGCGAACGCATTCTTCATGCACTGGCCCTGCTGCTTTGGGAACCGACTGCATTGGCGGTGCCCGTACTTGTGAGTCGGATACAGCGCGAGTTGCAGACGACGGCCAACACCTTCCCGGAGTTGATGAGCGCCTATCGCCGGCTCTGGGGACAGGTCAACTGAACCCGCGTTCGCCGGGAGCTGGGCCAAGTGTTCGCCGTCCGGCCCGGTTCAACTCTTTGGCGGAAAGGTTCATCGAAGCACCCGTGCTTCACGTCTTGCCGAGCCTGGGAAATCGCGCCTCACTCCCGGGCTCATCATGTTTACCCTCGGCATCGATTATGGAACCAACTCCGTGCGCGCCCTGGTGGTGCGTTGTGCGGATGGCGCGGAATTTGGCTCGGCGGTGATCAACTACCCCAGCGGCAACCAGGGCGTGCTCCTCGATATCCGGGATCACACGCTGGCCCGGCAATATCCTGGCGACTATCTAACGAGCTTGGAGCGCGCGGTCCTTGCGGCGCTCGAAGCGGCCGGAAAGAAGCGGGGATTCTCCGCCGATAAAATTGCGGGCATCGGCGTCGACACCACGGGGTCAAGTCCGCTGCCAGTCGATGCCGGCAATCGCCCGATCGCCCTCGATCAGAAATGGCGGAGGAACCTGAATGCGCAGTGCTGGCTCTGGAAGGACCACACCAGCGTGAAGGAAGCGGCGCGTATCACGGAACTGGCGACGAAGCATCGGCCCCAGTTCATCGCCAAATGCGGCAACACGTATTCCTCCGAATGGTTCTGGGCCAAGATCTGGCACTGCCTCAACGTGGCGCCGGATGTCTTTGCCGCCGCGCATTCCTGGGTTGAACTCGCCGACTGGATTCCGTCCGTGCTCGCCGGCGTCGAGACGCCGGAACAGGTCGTGCGCGGCGTCTGCTGCGCGGGCCACAAGGCGCTCTACGCCGATGACTGGGGGGGGCTGCCGGACAAGGAGTTCCTCTCCCTGCTCGACCCGAAGCTCGCCGACTTGCGGGATCGGCTGTATCAAAAAGCCCATGACGCCACAGTTCCCGCCGGCCAGCTGAGTCCGGCCTGGGCCCGGAAACTCGGCTTGAAGGCCGGTATTCCCATCGCGATCGGCGAGATGGACGTCCACTACGGAGCCATCGGCTGCGGGGTCGCGGAAGGCGTGCTCGTCAAAGTAATTGGAACCTCGACGTGCGATTGCGGCGTGGTATCGGCAACGAAGTCCGTCCCGGACATTCCCGGCATTTGCGGGATCGTCCGCGGCGCGATTTTACCCGGATATTATGGCATCGAGGCGGGCCAGTCGGCGGTCGGGGATATTTTTAAATGGTGGGTGGAAGTCGTGTGCGGCGGGGACGGCGCCCTCCACGCCAGCCTTACCCAGGAGGCGGCGCGGCAGAAGCCCGGCCAGCACGGACTGCTCGCGCTCGATTGGAATAATGGCAACCGCACCATTCTCGTCGACCCGGAGCTGACCGGCGTGCTGCTCGGCCAGACGCTCTATACGACGCGGGCGGACATTTATCGGGCACTGATTGAAGCGACCGCGTTCGGGGCGCGGGCAATTCTGGAACGGATCAAGGAGTACGGCGTACCGGTCAAACGAATCGTCTGCGCGGGCGGAATTGCGGAAAAGAACCCGATGCTGATGCAAATCTACGCGGACATTACGGGTTGCACGATGCAGGTCTCGAGTTCGTCGCAAGCGTGCGCGCTCGGATCGGCGATTAGTGCCGCGGTGCTGGCGGGCGCGCATCGCAGTTTTCCTGCCGCGCAAAAAGCCATGACGAGCGTTCAGCCGCGAAGCTACCGGCCCATCGCGGCGCACCGCAAGGTCTACGACCGATTGTACCGCGGGTATCGGCAAGTCCATGACGCCTTTGGCGGACTGAATCGCTCGACCGATCTTTCAGGGGTCATGAAAGAGCTGCTGGCGATCAAACACGCTCAGCTCCGTTGAGGGGAGCCGAGGCTGGGCGGCCCGCGACGGGCGTGCCCGGCATCAGGGAGCGCGCGGAAAGGAATTGCGGACGGCCCTTGAGCGGGCAAACGGCTTCCGGAGCTACACGGTGATGAGTCGTGAGGTCGAAAATCTCACAGAGGACGCTTGCCGGGAGCGGGGCGTTGCGGTTTGGCTGATTCCCTTTCGAGTCTATGAAAGCTCTCCTGCTCACCGCGCCGTCGAAACTTGAACTGGTGGACTTCCCTGCCCCCGAGCCGGCGGCGGACGAGGTCGTGGTCCGGGTCCACGCCTGCGGAATCTGTGGCAGCGACATTCACGGCTGGGATGGATCGAGCGGGCGGCGCAATCCACCGCTCATCATGGGCCATGAAGCGGCGGGCGAAGTACTGGCGATCGGATCCGGCGTCACCGCCTGGAAGCCGGGTGATCGCGTGACGTTCGACTCCACGATCTCGTGCGGAAAGTGCCCTTCGTGTCGAGCGAGCCAGGTTAACCTCTGTGAGAATCGCCGGGTAGTCGGCGTTGCTCCGGCGGAGTACCGCCAGCACGGAGCCTTTGCCGAGCAGCTCGCGGTGCCGGGTCGGATCCTTTACCGGGTGCCGGATTCGTTGTCGTTTGAGCAGGCGGCAATGGTGGAGCCGGTTTCGATTGCGATTCATGCCGTGCAGCGGACCACGATTGCTCCCGGTTCGACGGCGGTGGTGATTGGCAGCGGAATGATCGGGCTTCTGGTCATCCAAGCGCTCCGTTGGGCAGGTGCCCGGCAGATTGTGGCGGTCGATCTGGTCGACAGCCGTCTGGCGTTGGCGCGGCAACTCGGGGCCACCCACACGATCAACTCCGGGAAAGCCGATACCGCGGCGGAGATTGCATCCCTCACCGAGAATCAGGGCGCGGATACCACCCTTGAAGTCGTGGGCTTTACCCCGACCGTGAATCTGGCCATCGCGACCGTGAAGCGGGGAGGCACCGTGGTCCTGGTCGGAAATCTCTCACCGAAAACCCAGGACTTTCCACTTCAGGCGATCGTGACGAAAGAGCTAACCGTGCTCGGATCATGTTCGAGTGCCGGAGAGTATCCGCTGTGTCTCGACCTGATCGCCCAAGGTAAGATCGAGGTAAAGCCCATGATCGAGACGGTGGCTCCGCTGGAAGACGGCGCAGCTTGGTTTGAACGTCTCAGCGCCAAGGACGGTGGCCGCTACATGAAGGTGATCTTGCGGCCGTGAAATCCGCCGGGACCGGCGCGACGGGAGGAAGAAATCCAGTTAAAGATCATCCGTGGTCGCAAAGGCACCCACGAAAAAGGGCCGGATCACTCCGGCCCTTTTTCGAAATGGGATCTCACCGACTCTTAAACCGTAAACCGCCGACGCACGAGCGCCATTCCCGCCAAGAC
>CAYVDZ010000067.1:12949-13255 GCA_964450575.1 uncultured Opitutus sp. | reverse complement strand
TCCCTGAAACCAATCCTACGCCGCCATCCCCCAAGAATTTTTAACGACGGCTGGGACATCCCCGCGTCGAAAACCCCCGAGAAAATCATCAGCAACCCACCCGTATGCACTCGATTCCGTTTATTACCAAAATCGCCCGTCGGTTCGGTATCGGCGCCCTCCTCTTGCCGCTCTTGATTGGCACGCTATTCGCCCAAGCGAACACCGGCACGATCACCGGGCGCGTCTACGATGAGCGTACCGGCCGCTCCCTTGAGGGCGCTATCGTCCGCGTGGCCGGTAGTAACGCCTTCGATACCACAGGGA
>CAYVDZ010000067.1:1227-12939 GCA_964450575.1 uncultured Opitutus sp. | reverse complement strand
GGACGGACGCTATTCGATCACCCTCCCGGCCGGCGCCGCGACCATCGAGGTCGACTATGTCGGGCTGGATACACTCCGGGAACAGATGAACGTAGCTGCCGGAGCAACCGCCAGTTTCGACGCTCCGCTGAAGAGCTCCATCCTCCAATTGGACTCGTTTGTCGTCCAGGAAACCGCCCGCGGCCAAGCTCTCGCGATCAATCAGCAGAAAGTTGCGCCGGGGATTATCAACATCGTGTCCGAGGAAACGTTCGGCACAATGACGGCCGGCAACATCGGTCAGGCACTTCAGCGGTTGCCGGGAATCAGCGTGAACGAAGATCAGGACGGATCGACGACCGGTTTCAATATCCGCGGAGTCGAAGGCGCCTACAACTCATTCCAAGTTGACGGCAACCGGGTTCCGAACTCCGGAAACACCAGCCGCTCCTTCGACGCCCGCCAGTTTGAAGCTTCAGGCGTCACCAATATCGAGGTGATCAAGGCGCCAACGCCCGACCGTGATGGCGATGCCATCGGAGGCATCATCAATGTCGTGAGTCGCAGCGCCTTTCAGCGCGACGGCCGCTCCATGCGACTCAAGCTCGCCGGAGTCTATAGTGACTTGCCGGAAAAATGGGGCCATTCCGCCAGCCTCCAGTATTCCGACATTTTCAGTATTCTCGGGAAGGAGAAAAATCTCGGCATCAGCGCCACCGTCAGCAGCCACCGGGTCAACCGCTATTCAGAAAACGCCGATATCGATTGGGTCGAGGTCACCCCGGAGTTTAATCCGCAGTTGAACCTGCCGAACGACCCGCCGATCTGGTTCATGGAAGCGACGCATTGGGAACATGACACCCGCATCACGAATACCCGGGGCATCAGCGGCTCCATCGATTTCCGCATCGACGAACATAACTCCTTCTATGTTCGGCCGAGCTACTCGTTCTCGGATCGCAAGGGGACCAAGTTCGAAACAGATATCGATGTCGACACCCGCTTTCAGGACGAACTCGGCGGACGCAAGACCTATGCCTTCCTGACGGCGAACACCGGCCGCGGCATCGCAGGATCGAATGGTGCGAGCAGCAATGGCAGTCGCGGCTTCCGGGGCTGGATCGGCACGGACGACATTCAAGAGTCCGACCTTTATTCCGTCGCGTTTGGCGGCCGGCATGAGAACGGCCCCTCTCTCCTCACGTACGATTTATATTACTCCTTCAATCAAGTAAACGTCATCAGCGACTTCGAGTTCAACACCGTGATGCGCCCGACGGCCCCGTGGTATGAATTCGAGTATCGCATCATCGACATCTATCGCGGTGCCACCGAGATTTTCGAAACCAATGGAGTGAGCCCCAATGATCTGTCCCAAATGACCTTGGGCAACTATATTGATATTACATCGGTGAAGAAGGAGGACGTGTACAGCGCTCGACTCGACTGGGAACGCAAGTTCACGAGTGACCGCTCGAGATTCACGTTTAAAACCGGCGCCAAGTACCGCTCCAGTGCTCCCCGATTCGATCGTACCCGCGAGCAATATACCACGGCCGCCAATTTTCCCTATGCCCAGATCATGGATCGCACGAACTCGGTCCTCTTCCTCAAGCCAAAATACTTCGACGTGTATCCAGTACGCGTGGCGGAGCTGAAACGGACCCAACCCGGGTTGTTTACTTACAATGAACTGGCCACGGTCCTGAACAGCAACGTAGCGGATTATGATGCCAAGGAAGAAACGAGTGCGGCTTACGTCATGGGAACATTCCAGTTTGGGCGCAACCAGATCATCGGCGGGGTTCGGTTCGAGAAGAACGAGTGGAACAGTACGCGAAAGGACGTCAGGCAGATTACGGGCCAGCCGAGCGTCGTGACCCCGATCAACCGCGATGCTTCCTACTCCTTCTGGCTTCCGGGCGTCCATACCCGCCACGAGCTCACGCGGAACCTGATTCTGCGGGGTAGCTACAACCAGAGCTACGGCCGGGCTAATCTCGCCCAGCTCACCCGCGGCCGGCAGATCGCCACCAACGGCAATATCACCGATGGCAACGAGAATCTCCAACCCGCCCGATCGGACAATTACGACCTGCAGCTCGAATACTACACTCCACAGGGCGGTCTCTATTCCGCGGGTATCTTCTACAAGGACATTCAAGACTTCACTTTCACCCGCGTTGCCCGGTACACCAACCTCGACGCCAGCGGCAACCCGATCATCGTTCCCGTCGGCGCCTTCCAGTATAGCCAGCCGGAAAATGGAGCTGCCGCCAAGAATAAGGGATTAGAGCTCATCGCCCGGCAACGTCTCTACTTCCTGCCCAAGTACTTAAAGGGACTCAGCGTCGCGCTGAGTGCGACGTATACGGAGACGGATGCGGAGTACCCCAACCGCAGCCTTGCACTCGGTGGCGACGGCCGGACGGGGCTGCCCTTGCCAGGCTTCTCCAAGGAATTGTTTACTGCCTCCCTGGATTATGCGGTCGGCAACTTAACCACCCGCTTGGATTATCGCTTCCGGGATAACTACGTGGAAGGCTTGGGGTCCAGCATCGAGAGCGATGAGTACTTCTCGGCGGAAGAAAAAGTGGACGCCGAAATCACCTATCGGATTCGCAAGGGCCTGACGATCTACGCCGCCGGAACCAACCTCACCAATCGCCCTCAAGTCTCCTACCAAGGATTTCCCCAGTTTGTGGAAGACAGCAGTTTCTCCGGCCGAAAAATTACCGTCGGTCTGGAATATAGCTTCTAACTCACCGCGAGTGACTTGAAACTGTTCGACCCGGCGGGAGCAACCCTCGCCGGGTCCGTTCGTCTTCCCACCTTATCTCGTGTTGCCATTCTTCCGACGACTGACTCGCCCCTTCCCTGCTGCCCTAGTCGCTGCGGGGCTTCTTCATGTCGGAATGGTCGGGCTTAAGGCCCACGGCGACGACCACCTCGTCATCGAGGCGCTCACCGAAGAACTCATCCGGGCACCCGAAGCCGATCTCTTTATCCGCCGCGGCGAGCTGTTTCGCCACCAGCAGGAATGGGCGAAGGCCGACGCCGACTTCCTCGCTGCCGCGAAGCTCGACCCAAAACTCACCCTCATCGACTTTTTTCGCGCCCGCACATGGCTCGAAGCCGGCGAACCCGCCAAAGCCCAGCCCTTGATCGAACGTTATGTGGCACACGTGCCCAACGAGCCCGAAGGCTGGTTTCTGCTTGGGGATATGCACGCCGCCCGCGGTCAGCACGAACGCGGGGCCGAAGACTACGCCAAGGGCATCGCTCGAGCCAACAGCCCACGGCCGGAACACTTTCTCCGCCGGGCACGATTCCTTGCCGCCATTCCCAAAGCGGACTCCACGCGCGTGATTGCCGCTCTCGATGAAGGTATCGCGCAAATCGGCCCCGTCATCTCTCTGGTCGATTACGCCCTCACCCTCGAACTCGAGCAGAAGGACTATCCTCGCGCACTTCAGCGCATCGCAACCGCAATGGAGCGCGCACCCCGCCGCGAAGGATGGCTCGTCCGCCAAGGCGATATTCTCGTTCTCTCCGGGCGCATCGCCGAGGCCATCGCCTCCTATCGCGCCGCACTCACCGCGATCTCCGAACTCCCTGAGCGTTATCGCGACACGGTGCCGATGGAAAAACTCGCCCGCGATGCCCACGGTGCCCTTGCCCGGCTCGATTCGAAACCCTAGCCTCTCATTACACTATCCACGTTTTTATGATCCCCTCGCTCTCTTCCTCAAACACGTTTCGCCTGCTGGCTTTAATCCCGCTGGCCGCGGCCAGCGTCTCCGCCCAGCAGATCGTCCGCGGCCCTTATCTGCAACAAGGCACGCCCGATAGCGTCGTCGTTCGCTGGCGCACCGATGTCCCCACCGATACTGCCGTGAAGTTCGGCCAGAATCCCGCGGCGCTTGATCGCGAAGCCAAAACGAAATGGAAGACGACCGAGCATGTCATGATGCTCGAGGGCCTCACGCCATCCACGAAGTATCACTATGCCATCGGCAACGCGGAAAAGACCCTGCTCGCGGACGCCAACACCCGCTTCGTCACCTCGCCTCCGCCCGGCACGCGCCAACCGATCCGCACCTGGGTCCTCGGCGATGCCGGAACGGCTAGCGCCAAGGGTAATGAAGGTCTACAGGCTAAAGTCCGCGATGCGTATTATAAATACTCTTCAAACCGTCACACCGACTTGTGGCTGATGCTCGGCGACAACGCTTACTCCACCGGCACCGACCCGGAACACCAGATTGCCGTGTTCGACATGTATCGCGACATGCTGAAAAAGTCAGTTCTGTGGCCAACGCTCGGCAACCACGATGCCGGCTCAGCGGCCTCCGTGACGCAATCGGGAGTCTACTACGATATCTTTACCCTCCCGACCCAAGGACAGGCCGGCGGACTCATGTCAGGCACCGAATCTTACTACTCCTTTGACTTCGGCAATATTCACTACGTCTGCCTCAATTCGCAAGACGCCGATCGTTCCCCGAACGGTGCCATGCTTACCTGGTTGAAGAACGACTTGGCCTCGACGAAGCAGGACTGGATCATCGCCTTCTTCCATCACCCGCCCTACACCAAGGGTTCCCATGATTCGAACACGGAGAAGCAACTGGTCGAGATGCGCATGAACGCACTCCCGATCATGGAGGCAGGCGGCGTCGACCTCTGTCTTACGGGCCACAGCCATTCCTACGAACGGTCCTTCCTCATCGATGGTCATTACGGCACGCAGGACACGCTTACGGCCAAGATGAAGATCAACGCGGGCGACGGCCGTCTCGATGGCAAAGGTGCGTATAAAAAGGCCACGCTCGGGACCGGCGTACACGAAGGTGCCGTGTATATTGTGGCCGGCAGCTCGGGCAAGATCACCGGGGAGTCCGACAAGAACAAAGCCCGCGGCTTCCTCGACCATCCCGCGATGCTGGTGTCGCTCTATCGTCTCGGCTCAATGGTCCTCGATGTCGACGGCAACCGCCTCGATGCCACGTTCCTTAGCGAAGAAGGCGAAAGGCTCGACTATTTCACCATGATCAAGGGCGGCGACATGAAACGCGCCACCCCTTCCTCCGCCCGGGTCCCGGCTGCTAAAACCCGCTAAACCTCCCCGCGCCCCCTGTAGTCTCCGGCGTGATACAGGCATTCCTGCCTGTTCTTTGGATCGTGAGACGGCAGGAGCGTTTTATCGCCTGACGATTTAGCGCAACGCACGCTGGCTCTCAGCGTGACTCAACTAACCCGCGCCTTTGCCTGGTATATGATATACGAGAGTGGGTCCGAACACGTTGTGAGTAAGGCAGGGAATGAACGATATCATCGTTGCGAAACAGCCGCAGCCATCTGGGGCGCTCCACCTGGTTTGTAACACCTTTGTTGCTCCGCCTCGCTGACGGCCCACGTTTATCTGTGATGTCCGAATGTCTCTCCAGCCGATGAAAACGCTCCTCTGCACCGCTCTGTTCCTGCTGTTGGCACCGCTTCCAGCGTTCTCCGCCGACACCGTCCCCAAAGCGTCGGGCCCGGTGGAAACCGAAGCGGCGCCGCTCCCCCCTCCCTCACTCCCTGTTGCCGTTTATCTAACGTGGCAGCGCGATCCGGTCACTACCATGACCGTCCATTGGCACACGGATTGGAAAAACGGGTTTGCCGATTCCGTTCTGGAATATCGCGCGATTCAAAACGGCGAAGATTCGCCCTGGTTTCGCGCCCACGGGCACGCGCAACAAATGCCGTTTACGGACCGCATGGTTCACACCGTGGAACTCACCGGGCTAGCGGGAGACACAAACTATGCGTTTCGTTTTGGCCGGCTCACCACGCGCGAATCCGACGGAGCGTTTATTTTCAATGCTTACGGAACGCTTCACAAATTTCGCACCTTGCCCGGCACCCTCTCGCGGCCCGTGCGATTCGTTTCCGGGGGCGACATTTACGGAGGAACCACCACCGACCTCATGGCCAACATGTGCCGCGCTGCCGCCCGTCAGGATCCCGACTTTGCCCTGCTTGGCGGCGACATCGCCTATGTGAATAATGAACCCAAGGCTGCGAACCGCTGGTTTGATTTCTTCACTATTTGGGGAGAAACCATGATGACGACTGACGGCCGGATTATCCCCGTGGTGCCGGCGATCGGGAATCATGAAGCCCATGGTGACACCTACGACCTTCGTGGCGGCTCGCCTGCGCGAGGCGTCTCCACTGATCGCGCCCTCTTCTTCTATACCCTGTTCTCATTTCCCGGCCGGCCTGGTTATAACGCGCTCGATTTCGGCAACTATCTCAGCATCATCGCACTCGACTCGTTTCACACCAATCCCGTCCCTGGTCCGCAGACGGACTGGCTTCGCGAGACCCTCGCGCAGCGGCGGAACGTTTCCTATATCGTACCGATGTATCATGTTCCCGCCTACCCGTCCTACCGGCCGTATGCCGGCGCAGTGTCCGTCGCCATTCGCGCGAACTGGGTCCCCTTGTTCGATGAGGCGGGCGTGCGGTTCGCTTTCGAAAATCACGACCACACCTACAAGGTGACTCATCCGTTGCGGGGGGGCGAAAAACACGAGGCAGGCACCCGCTATCTCGGTGACGGGGCGTGGGCAGTAAACACCCGAACGCTTCCTTCCGCTGAGACCCGCCCCTATCTTTCGCACGCTCACGAAAAGAACCACGTCTTCGTCGTTACCTTGAACCCAGACCGCGCCGACTTCAGCGCGATCGATCCAGCCGGCGTGGAGTTCGACGCGTTCTCGATCGAGAATCCGCCGAAGAAATAATCCACGGCAAAGCAAGTCCGCCCTTGTCCTCACCCGATTGGGGGATGGACCGGGCTAACCGAACCTGCGAACCTGAGTCCGCGAAGGATCTCTGCTACCGGAAACTCTGGACGTGGTGAGGTCGCTTCTGCCGGCGCGAATTACATCCCGACTCGCGAACCTGTCTGCAAAATCAATCATGAAAATATCCCGCATTCTTGGCTTATGCTTAGTCGTGGCGCTAACCGGGTGCACCCAGCGTTCGGCGCAGTCATCGTCTGGCGCGCCCTCCGACTTTCGAGTGCGAGCCGACTTTACCGCTCCCTTGAACTCGGATCATGGTTGGGCCGGCGCACTCAACGAGAACGTCACGGTGCAAGCTGACCGTCCCTTCCGCCTTCGTTTTGAGGCGGGACGACGCCCCGGCTCCACCGGCACCCAGCCGCTTCAGCTTCAATACCGGAGGAATAACGAAGACTGGACGCGCGTGGAGGCCCACGATTTTCCCTACCCCGAGCGGGACCATTCAATCTCGTTCGCGAACGTCGCATTGCACGAAACACCGCCCGGATGGAGCGTCGCTCACGGCGATTCCGCGGGTTTGACGGTCGTCGCGGATGGCCAACAGAAGGTCCTTCGCGCCTCAGCGAACCAGGAAGTTCTCATTGGCCTCTACGCTCCGCCTTGGGAATCGAACGCGTTCACCTTCGCCGCAGAAGTCCGTCTGCCCGCCGAAAACCGTCAAGGAGTCGGAATCGTTTTCGGCTATGTCGATCGCCGGAACTACGGGCTCGTCTTTCTCGACGCGGCGGCCGGCGCCATTCGCGTCCGCCGTCTTGTCGATGGAACTGAACGCACCCTCACAGATAAAAAAGCCACGCTTGTTTCAGGGCAATGGCTTGAGATTGAAATTCAGTACGAAGACGGAGAACTCGCGGTGAATTTCCAGGACGAAACGCTGGAGTTTACCACTCATCTTGGCGCCGGAATCCCGCCATCGCCGCTTGGGTTTTATATTCCCGCCAACACTACCGCGGAATTCAGGGAGTTCGGAATCGAGGGCGAGCCCCAGACGCCACGTGTCAGCATTGTCGCCTGCGCCGCCTATAAACACGGCGCGGCGACCACCGACGTGCTGGCGGGCTCCTCAGCCCGGTTTCAGCCGGGTGCGGGCGTCAGTCTCGCCGAATTTACTCCGCCGTGGACGGGTGCAGGCGCCCATAGTGAGTTCGAGTGGGCGCTCGTGGTGCGTCGTTTCGCGGACGCCGCGGTCACCAATGAGGAAGGCGACACCTTCGAGTTCCGGATGCTCGATAAGGACGGAACCGCCCTCGGCACCGGTCGCAACCCGGCGCTCCGTCTTGCCATCCCTCCGGGTCATGTCGGCGGAACTTTCGTGGAAACTCCCGGCCGCGTCGGCCCGTGGCAAGCCGCCACTGGCGCTTTGTATTTCATCATGGAACCGACCGAAACGAGCAATCTGTTCATGATGATCAAATCGACCGACAACGGACGCACCTGGCGCGAAATGGATGGAGCGAATCGTCCGCGCACCGGTGACCTCGAATCCGTCGACGGGCGGCAGGTGGGCGACACGATTAACATTATCCATCAGGTGACTCAATCCGTCCGGTACCACGCGTTCCGCACGTCGGATCACCCGAGCCAGCCCGACACGTGGAGTGTTCGCGACGAACAGGCCGCCGCGGTCACGTCTGTAGCGCAAGGAACGTCGCTGGTGGTGCGCTCCGATGGAAGCATGGTCACCTTCTATGTCGGCCAGACGATTCACTATAGTGTCCGCTCGCCAGCGGGTACGTGGAGTTCTACGGCAATCATGGACGAGGGGATCGAGCCTAAATTCGCCGGCCCGCAGGCGATTCTCGGAGTGAACGACACCGTGCACCTCGCTTTTTACGGGATGGACGGCACAATCTGGTACCGGCAGTTCCTGCCCGACGGCACTCTGACCGCAAAACAACAACTCGCCTCGGGAGCCGGAGCAACCCGGGCGGAATTTGGTGCGGTGTTGCCCCTCGTATTTATTCCGGAGACCAACACCCTTGTCGTCGTTTACCGGCTGGCGGACGGAAAACTCTGGGAGCGGCGAATGCGTGATGGCCAACCCACTCCACCCGTCAAAGTGACGGACCGGAACGTGATCCGACAAGCCGTCGACTCGCAACAGCCGGGAGCCGACGTCGTCCGGGATGGCAACACCGTGCACGTGTTGTTTATCGAGGACACGTCGCGAAGTATATTCAGCACCAACGACGCCGCTGGCTGGGCATCCTCGACCCTGCGCAACGACAAAATTCTCGGCTCCTGGGTGAGAGGCAACGTTTATACCCGGCCCGACGGAGTAAAGGTGTACGGATATATCTATGATGCGGGCTCCGACGGCGGGGCGGGCATGAACCGCTTCGGTGAGGTTATACTCGGCGGGCGCTGACAGGCTGCCCTTTTCATTGCCATCCCGGAGCGGGACTCGTAGGTTGAGTCCGGCGCAGGGCCCGAGCTTGCTCGCGGCCTCCGGAACGTATTGCGCAACGTACCTCGGCCGTGCGCAAGCGCAGGCCCTCCAAGGAAGAAGCTCACGGCGTCATAATGACTACACGGGTGTCATTAGCAGAAGTGTAGGGCAGGTCTGTGTCCTGCCCGCAACGGGTCACAGACCCGCCACACTTTAATCTATCTGGCTGGACTGCCGCGCCCTCGTTCCTCGGGCTCGCAATCGCAAAGGGGTGGAATCTTCGGGTTAGAAACTCCCCGCGACGCCGAATTTGATGGTCGTGGTATACAAATCGTTGCGGTTCATCCGCGACGGCACATAACGATATTGGTGATTGGTCGGGGTGTTAAACACATTGATCACGTCCGCGTAAACACTCAGCCAACGATTCACCGCGTAGGCCAGGTTTAAGTCAACCGGCAGGCTCTCCTTGTCGTAGGTCCGACGCGACGGATCGGCGTTAAAGCCACTGAGCCGGCTCCCAGTATAGTTCATTTTCACCCGCACGATCACACCGTGCGCCATATACGAGATGCCGACATTGCCGGTCCTGGGAGTGAAACCAACCAGCTCCGATCCGGTGATGTTCGCTCCCGGCTCACCGTAGTCCCCTTCGCTCTCGAGCCAGGTGAAGTTCGCAAACGCCCCAAACCCACGCCAGAAGCCCGGGAGATTGCTGAACTGCTGACTATACGACACTTCGAGCCCGCGAATTTCCGCGGACCCGCCGTTGAAGTCGGTACGCAACAAATAACCGGCGTAAGCTTCGCCAAAGATACTGTCAGAACCCACGGTGCCGGCGTCGCTTCGATAGATGAAGTTACTGAGATTTTTCTGAAACACGCCGAGCGAAAGCAGTCCGGCGGGTTCGAAATAATACTCGAGCACGGCATCATAATTTTTACCGTACTGGGGCTGCAGATCGGGATTGTTGGACGTGATGGTCATCTGCTCATTATCGATGGTCATGTCCGGCACGATCGTGTTGAAATTAGGGCGGCCAATGCCCGTCGAATAACTTAGCCGGCCCAGTAGCCGGGGCGTGAATTGATACTTGAAGTGAATACTCGGGAACAGATCGCGGTAGTCACCGTCCGCTTGCGTCCGATTATTGTATTCGGCAAACGTGCGGCGGACAATTTCATCAGGAGTCAGCGGTCCGGTAAACGCCGCCCGTCGCGTGCGTTCTTCGGCCGTAATCTCCTGTTTGTACCCCTGCCCGGAGAATTGCGTATCCTCGACGCGAACGCCCGTGATCATGCCGAGGCGCCCAAACTGAAAGTCGCCCATGACATACGCGGCTGTAACCATTTCTTCCGCCTTCGAGTCGAGCCGGATCGAGTCACGCGTACTGACGACCAGGTCTTCCTGAAACAACTCCGGCGAATTGCGCAGGACGTCGCGTAACTCCGGAAGTTTCAGATACTGAAGACCACGGGGAAAGTTAAAGGCCACATGAGTATAACCGGGATCGAAAAAACGATTGAGATTATCATCATTTGCCGCGCCGACCGGGCCTGCGATCCCATTCGGTCCCACATAGCTGTACATCCTGCGATTCTGGTCCTTTTCACGCGTCTGCTCCCGCCACCGCAACCCGGTCTTCAGCGCAAACGGAAGGCGCGTCGCAAAGGGCTTTCGGTAATTAACCTGGGCACCGTATATCGTATCTTTACTGAAAATCTCCGGGAGATCGATCGACGTCATTCTGGAGTTGCGGACGTCGTAGATGTCAGGGCCGCTGACTTGAGTTAAGACCGGACGGCGCGGATTGAGACCACGATCCTGGCGGAACCCGACCCCGGCGGTCGACCGCACCGGAATGAAGCGATTCTCCTCACCTTCCGAAGGCGAGTAGTTCGCCGTGAAGTCAATCTTTCCGCCCATCAGGGTGCTTTCGCCGCCGACCTGAAAGTTGAAGGTCTCGATGTCGCGATGACGCAGGTTCTGGTTCAAGGAGAACGTTTGGTTCCGCGTAACGGTGACCGTCTCATCAAACGACACCACATTCGTCGCGGCAGCCGTGCTTAACCCCGCTTGGCGGCGGTTGAGCTGGTCCTCGTAGAGTGAGTACATCGAGTTGAAATACACCTTTGTCGTCTGATTGACTCGATAGTCGAAACGGAGCCCGAGTCCGGCGCGCATGTGCTTGAGCTGATCCTGGCCCCAATTCGACATGCTGAAGAACACGGGGCGATCCGTCGCCGTGGTGCGCTCGAAATCGATATTGCTCCGATCGCGTGGCTTTTGGGACTCATTATAACTCGCGGTGAAAAGAACGCCGAGTTTCTCCTTCACCAGAATGTCGGAGTAGCTGATGCTGCCCATGGGTCGAAACGACTTCTGGTCCATGTTATAGGTATGTCCAATCTGATACGTACTCCGGCGCCCCTTGCGGTCCAAGGCGCTCTTTGTCTTCAAATTTACCGCTCCGCCGATGGAATT
>CAYVDZ010000067.1:0-1217 GCA_964450575.1 uncultured Opitutus sp. | reverse complement strand
TTGGTGACTTCAATGGTTTCGATGAAGTCGGCCGGGACCTTATCAATTTCAAACCCCCGGGAGAACGAACGCGTCGATCCGCTCGACGCGCGGGTGCCGTCGATACTGACCGCACTTAAATCCGAATTAACGCCGCGGACCTGGATCCGGATGATTTCACCTTCCGCCTCCTCCTTGCTCATTCCGGGAAGCCGCAGCAGGAAATTACCGAGATTGAGATCGGCCACGTTTCCGAAAGCGTCCGACGAGATCACGTTTTTAATATTGGCTGCGTTGCGCTGCTGAGTGATCGCAAGAGCATTGCCTTCCCGTTCGCCCTCCACGACGAATTTCGAGAGCTGATAGACTTGCGAGGTGAGCCCGATTTCCAAGCTTCGGGCGGTACCCGCTTCGACCGTGGCGGGAACACTTTTCGCATCGAGGCCCGAGTACGTGGCAATAATCGTATATTGGCCGGCCGGCACTTGGGAAAACACGAATCGGCCATCGCGGGCCGTGAGAACCGAATAGTTGCCCGGTTCGAGCCGCACTTCCGCGCCCTCGAGGTTGCCGCCGGTTGCCGCGTTGCTCACCGTGCCGGTCAGCGTCCCGCCAGCTGCCGTGCCGGATTGAGCAAAGGCGCTTCCAAGGGCCACGCCGATGAACAATGCCACGGCCGCAGCCAGCCGCCGGAAGAAGAAAGCAGAACACGTGGTATGACAGGGTGTAAGCATAATGTTTTGTCGCGCTATATAGGTCCAGACGAAGTCTGGATCTCGGCAGGGGTAGGTTTAGGCAGGTAGTCGTCGAACGGCTAATGCCAAGGGTGATCGGAAGGGAATCCCGGGCAGCAACCGCCGCAAGATAAACCACCGCTTAATTCACTAAGCAGTTACCCTCGAAGCCATCTGGTTAAATGAATTGGCAAGACCACAGCACCAGCGCAGCGAACGCACCGGCGCACCGCGGGCACGTCTCCCCCAAGCCGTCGTAAACATCGCAAACGCCGGGTTGCCGTGCCGAGAGATCCATTGCCCGGTGAATAAGGTGGCCCGACTCGCCGCGTAGACCGCACCCAACGCCCAAATCGTGGAAGCCGCCTCAAGCCGTTGATGGCTAGGCAATCAATCGACTCTTTACTTTCCACCTCTGCCGCTACTGGGAAATAGAACCCACCTGAAACCAGCGAAGATCAGATTTCAGGGTTCGAAAAATTAGCGTTCATCAGCGAAGATTAG
>CAYVDZ010000066.1:8066-13293 GCA_964450575.1 uncultured Opitutus sp. | reverse complement strand
CGCCCAGAATGTCATTGGCATGTTCACCATCGGATTCGTGGCCGTCTTCATTGTGCCACTCATCCGACGGCTGAACGTTACCTCGGTCTATGAATACCTCGAGATGCGTTTTCACCCGTCCATCCGGGTGCTCGCCAGCGCTCTCAACATCCTGATTCAACTCGGTGGACGCATGAGCGTGGTGCTGTACCTGCCGGCGCTCGCGCTCTCCGCGGTGACCGGCCTCAACGTCATCTGGAGCATTCTTCTGATGGGCGCCGTCACGATCGCGTATACCTTATTGGGAGGAATGAAGGCGGTCATCTGGACCGATGTGCTCCAAGTCTTTGTCATGCTCGGCGGCGCCTTTTTCGCGATTGGCTATGTTATTTATAGCGTCGACGGCGGGATGCCGGAGTTCTTCCGCATCGCGATGGCCGATAATAAAATGAAGACGTTTGATTGGACCTTGGATCTGACGCAGGCGACGGTCTGGGGCTTCATGTTCTTCGCGATCATCGAACTGATCACGTATCCAAAAGATCAAGTTATGATGCAGCGCGCGCTCTCCACGAAGTCCGCCAAAGAAGCCGGATGGTCGATGTGGACTCTGGGTGCCATCGTGGTGCCGGGCAGCCTCACCTTCTTCGCGATCGGCACCGCCCTCTATGTATTCTACCAGCAGCACCCGGAGCGATTGAACCCGTTGCTATCGGTCGATGCGACGTTCCCGCTCTTCATCGCCGCCGAATTACCAGTCGGCATCACCGGTCTCATCATTGCCGGTATCTTCGCCGCCTCGATGTCGACGTTGTCGAGTTGTATGAACAGTGTGGCTACCTTGGTGTCGGTGGACTTCTACGAACGCTTCTCCAAGCGTGCGACCGACAAGAAAAGCATGCGGCTCGCCGAGTGGGTCACCGTCATCGCGGGCGTGATCGGCGTCGGTACGGCCGTCCTGCTGGCGCTCTTCGACATCAAATCGGCCTTTGACGCCTGGTTCGCCTTACAGGCCGTTCTCGGCGGCGGCTTCGCCGGTTGTTACGGGCTGGGCATGTTTACCCGCCGGGCCAACTGGCAGGGCGCTGTCATCGGGGTGATTGCGAGCGTGATCATCACGTCGATTCTTTGGCAGGGCGACATGGTAACGCCGGTGCTCTATCCCACCTTCGCAATCTTTGCCTGCCTGGTGTTCGGATATGTCGGCAGCTTCTTCTTCCCTAGTCCCAGCCAATCGCTGCTCGGGCTCACGGTTTTCACTGCCCGCAAGGATCCGGCCTAAGATTGCGCCCGAGCTCGTTAACCCTACGGTGCCCTTTTTATGAGTAAAACTTACCGTGCCGTTCTGGCGGGAACTGGCTCCATTGGCGACGCCCATGTGCGCGCCATCGAGGCGACCCACGGACGCGTCCAACTTGTCGCCGCAATGGACATCGATGCGACGCGCGTGCGCGACTTCGCGGCGCGTTGCCATATTCCGGAAACGTTTACCGACTATGCCAGGATGCTGGAGCAGACGAAGCCCGATCTGGTCCTCGTCGCGACGCCACCGGCGCAGCACGCGCCGATGAGCATGGCCGCGATGGAGGCGGGCGCCTGGGTATTGTGTGAAAAACCGCTCTGCGGTTCCCTCGCGGAATTCGACCGGATCAGCGAGGTCGAGGAACGCACCGGCCGCTTCACCGCCTGCGTGTTCCAGATGCGCTTTGCCTCGTCAACCTTGCATCTGCGGAGCCTCGCAGACAGCGGCCTGCTCGGCCGGCCGCTCGTGGGGGTCTGCAACACCCTTTGGTTCCGCGACGCCGCCTATTATGCCGCACCCTGGCGCGGCCGCTGGGATGCCGAACTCGGCGGCCCCACCATGGGCCTCGGGATCCACGCGATGGATCACTTTCTCTACCTGCTCGGCGATTGGGACGAAGTCCGGGCAATGGCTGGCACCCTGGATCGCGCGATCGAGGTGGAAGACGTGTCCATGGCGCTGGTGCGTTTCGCCAACGGCGCGTTCAGTTCGATTGTGAACAGCGCGCTCAGCCCGCGCCAGGAAACGTATCTGCGGCTTGATTACCAGAAGGCCACAGTCGAGTTGACTCATCTTTACGGATACACGCGCGACAACTGGAAACTCACGCTCGTCCCCCCCGCTCAGGATGATGGCCTGTTGCAGGCCTGGCACAGCTTTCCACCCGATGTGGGATCAACCCACGGTGCGCAACTCAACGAGTTCGTCCGCAATCTCGATACCGGCACGCGTCCGCTCACCTCGGGCGCCGACGCGCGGCGCACGCTCGAATTCCTGACGGCGATCTACAAGAGCGCATTCACCGGCGAGGCCGTTCGAGCGGGCTCAATCAAGCCGGGCGATCCGTTCTATAATGCGGTTCACGGCGGCGGTCCGCGCAAACCGGTTTAGTCCAGAACGGGGCCAACATGGGGCCGACAGTCGAGTCGGCCGCAGCGTTGCGATCGATATTCCCGCTCTGTGCGAGCCCAGGCCTGACGATGGAAACGTTGACCTGAACGCGCGCTCACCCGTCGCTCCTGACTGCCCTACCGTACCGCGCTCGCGCCTCCCGCCAGTTCCGGAATCGCTTCACCGATTTTCAATTCACGCGGCGCTCCACCGCGATGATAGAGCCAACCCCGTCCCGCCACCAACGTCGCGCGGCCCCGATGAAGCCGTACCATCGACGTGTTCGCCAATCCCAGCACGGTTTCATCAGGATTGAACTGGGAATAGATTCTAATCTTTCCCACCCGCCCGTCGAAATCAGCCTTCGTCTCGGGCGTCGGATGATGCGGATTGATCGTCGCGGGCAGCAGCGCCAGCGACTCCCGGCTGGGGATATCAGCCATGGGAAAATCGTTCGTCGTTCCAATGATCAACCCCGCCACATTCGCCCCGGCACTCGCGCCACCGAAGGGCACTCCGGCGAGTACGCGTTCCCGGATCAAAGCGATCTGACCGGTGCGCGCCAACTCACGCAACAGCACAAAAGTCTCTCCGCCGCCGACGAAGATGGCGTCAGCCTTCATCAGCAGTTCGCGAGCCCCCGCATCATCATAGCGGTGCAGCGACTCTGCCGCAGGCACGCCGATATGCAAAAAAGCCTCGCGAAGCCGCAACTCCATCTTATCGCGATCCGCGGGATGCGATGCATGCAGCACCAACGCCACCAAGCGGCGACCTGCATAATGTTCGTGCATCCCCGGCAAGACACTGTCGGCAAAATGATTGCCATTCATCATACTCCCGCCCGTCACCAGCACGGATGCCAGCGGCGAAGTGTGGAGCGAAGGAAGGGCGCGCGCGAGGCCGGAGAGAACAAGGAAGAGTAAACTGAGGAGAGAGATCGATTTCATATGAGTCGCAGGCGCCCCATTATCGGCGCCCGAAATTCCCCAAATCTCAACTCTTGATTCTCCTGTTGCAACCGCCGCAGGCGGACTAATCGGGCTGGATCAATGGTGTATTCGTTTTGTCACCTCCAACAAAGTCGTCAGACTTTCCCCGCCATGCCCCGCCCTTCCCTTTTCTCCCGCTGCGGCCTGCTCGCCTTCCTCGGAACGTTCTCCGTGCTGGGTTGGCCCCTCGCTACGGCGGCGGACTCGATCCCATTGCCCAACACCCGGCCGCTGGAAATGACCGGCGATCTGTCCGCGCAGATGGTGGCCGGCATCGATCGCTTCCTCCAACGGGAGCTGGCGCAATCTATTCCCGCGCGTGTGCAACACTGGCAGCGAGACCTGACGTCGACGGATGCGTATCAGGAATCCGTGCACCCGAACCGCGAACGCTTCCGCGCGCTGATCGGCGCGGTGGACGAACGTCCCGCACCGACCGAGCTGGAATATGTCGCGACCACGGCGATACCCGCCCTGATCGCCGGGACCGCAACGTACCGCGTCTTCACGGTGCGCTGGCGCGCCTTCGGCAGTGTTCACGGCGAGGGCCTGCTGCTCCAACCCAAAGGCACCCCGCGGGCCCGCATCGTGGTGCTGCCCGATGCCGATCAGACGCCCGAAATGCTAGCCGGGCTCACTCCGGGAATTGCTCCCGATTCCCAGGTGGCACGACGGCTCGCGGAAAGCGGCGCTCAAGTGATCATTCCCACCCTCGTCGATCGTCGCGATGAGTGGTCTGGCAACGCGCAACTGAACCGTTTCACCAATCAACCTCATCGCGAATGGATCTATCGGCCCGCGTATCAGATCGGCCGACACATCATCGGCTACGAGGTGCAAAAGGTGTTGGCTGCGGTCGATTGGTTCACGCAGGAAAACGACACCACGATCCGCCTTCCGATCGGCGTCACCGGCCACACCGAAGGCGGACTCATTGCGCTTTATGCCGCGGCGCTCGATCCGCGAATCGACGCCACCCTTGTCAGCAGTTATTTTGATTCACGTCAGGCCGTGGCGGAGGAACCGATTTACCGCAATGTTTTCGCCCTGCTGCACGAGTTCGGCGATGCCGGGATCGCCAGCTTGATCGCGCCGCGCGCCCTCATCGTCGAGGCGAGCCTCGCTCCCGAAATTTCCGGTCCGCCTCCCCCGCGGACCGGACGCGCCGGCGCCGCCCCGGGCGTGATCACGACGCCGCGCACGGCATCAGTGCAGGCGGAGTTCACCCGCGCCCAAGCGCTCTGCGGGCCCTCACTCTCCCGTCGTTTCCACCTCGTCGCGGCGGGGAGCGGAGACACTCCGCCGCTGCCTGGATCACCGCTGGCCCTTGCTGCTTTCTGGTCGGAACTGACTGCCGACCATGCTCCGCTGGCCACCCTACAGGCACTGCCCGTCACCACATCACGGATACCAGACGTCAACGCCCGCCAACGCCGTCAGGTCGCCGAACTGGAGACGCATACCCAGGGGCTCGTGCAGCTCGCGCATCACGACCGCAACGCCTTCTTTTGGAAAAAACTGAAGCCCGACTCCGCTGCGGCCTGGACGGCCGCCGTGCAGCCTTTCAAAACCATTTTTTGGGATGAAGTCATCGGTCGCCTGTCCGGCCCCGATCTCCCGGCCAACGCCCGCTCGCGCCCCCTGCTCGATCGCCCGACTTGGACCGCGCATGAGGTGGTGCTTGATGTCCGCCCGGATATCTTTGCGTGGGGCGTGCTGTTGCTCCCAAAGGACCTGAAGCCCGGCGAACGCCGCCCGGTGGTGGTGTGCCAGCATGGCTTGGACGGAGTGCCGGCGGATACGTTTGCCGAGGATCCGGCGCTGCAGGTTTCCGGTATTTACC
>CAYVDZ010000066.1:0-8056 GCA_964450575.1 uncultured Opitutus sp. | reverse complement strand
GTATTTACCAGGCATTCGCCGCCCGCCTGGTAGAACGTGGCTTTATCGTGTTTGCTCCACATAATCCGTATCGGGGCGGCGAGGATTTCCGGCGGCTCACCCGTATTTTAAACCCGCTGAAGCAGACCTTGTTCTCGGTCATTCTCGAGCAACATGAGCAGATCCTGAACTGGCTCTCCGCCCAGCCGTTCGTCGATCCGCAACGGATCGGTTTCTACGGACTATCCTATGGCGGCAAGACGGCGATGCGCGTGCCAGCGCTACTGGACGGATACGCCCTTTCGATCTGCTCCGCAGATTTCAACGATTGGCTCAAGAAGACCACGACCGTCGATGGGCCGCCCAGCTACCTCTTCACCAAGGAATATGAGATCGCCGAGTTCAACCACGGCCGAACCTTCAATTACGCGGAGATGGCAGCACTGATCGCGCCGCGGCCCTTCATGGTCGAGCGTGGACACAATGACGGCGTTGCCCCCGATGAATGGGTCGCTTTTGAATACGCGAAAGTGCGGCGCCTCTACGCACAGCTCGGGATCCCGGAGCGCACCACCATTGAATACTTCAACGGCCCGCACGCGATCAACGGCGTGGGCACCTTCGAGTTCCTGCACACGCACCTGAAGTGGCCGGTGCGTTAGGCAGCAATCACGTCACGATTGAGCACGGCATCGCGCTCTCTGACTCAGTTTTCGCCTCTGTATGCGGCTGTCCCACGCCTCGTCATGGCCAGGCTTCAGGCTGTTCACGCCGGCATTCCTTTCGCGGTCAGTCCGGATCGATCGGCCGGAAGGTCGATATCACGCACTCACGCGGGCTCCCCTCAACGATCAAATGGCCACAGCCCCATCGCCCGCATTCGCCGCTCGAGGTTGAAGCGCGTGAACAGCATCTCGGTTTCCTGAAGCGACCGTCGAAACGCCTCCAAGCTTTGATCCGCCGCCAGCGCTCGCACCACATCGCCAATGATGGCGGACGAGTCGTCGATCAGTGTGGGCGGCACCTTGTCGATCGTATCCGCCAGATCGTGATAGTAACGCACGGACTCGCGAGCGATCGGCGCATTGAAGGTCAACGTGCGGACACCGGCGAGTTGATAAGGCGTGTGATCGCTGCCAACCCAATTGATATTTTGCACTCCCAGGGCAAGTCGCCGGTCGGGCGCGCGACCTTCGTGCCAGCGCTCCAGAGCCGGCACGAGCGAGTCGTCGCCGAGGGCATTGACCGCGACCGGGACGCCCACCATGTCGAGATTGATCATCGCGACGATCGGCGCATCTCCCGAACGTGATGCCTCGTGCCGCGAACCCCACAGCCCCTGCTCCTCGCCATTGAACCAGATGAGCTCGATCGTATGAAAGGGCTTTGCTCCGCGGAGCCCCTGCGCGAGGGCGTATAGTTGCGCGATGCCGATCCCGTTATCCATCGCACCCTGCCCCAGATCCCAGCTGTCAAAGTGCGCCCCAACCACGATCCGACTCGTATTTAATCCAGGGATACGCACGACAAGGTTCGCGGTGGCGGTCTCGCCACCGTGTGAGCGGGTTTCCATTCGCACGCGGACCGGCACCTCGCGGGCCAACAGGCGCTGAAGCCAGCGCCCTTCCTCCTGGTTGATCGAATAGACCGGCAAAGGCAGCGGCGCTCCGGAAAAACTTCCCGTGCGCGCCAACAGCTGGCCGCCGCCTTCGCGGTTGATAAACAGAATTCCTCCCAGCCCCCGCGCGTGAGCCGCGGTAACGAGCTCACTGATCTGCTGCGGCGTGCCCGAATCAAGCAGCCCCACCCGGCCCGTGACATCGTCCGCCGGGTAGTCCTGCGGCCGGCCGTTACCAATGGAAACCACCGGCGCGGTAAACGCCGGATGAGCCTGCGAATAACTCAGCGCCGCCACCCGCAGCGGTCGCGCCAACGGCTCGAGGAGTTCCACCCGATCCTCTCCCCGCGTCCAACCCGGCATCGTGAAACGAGAATACTCGGGCGCATAGCCCAGGGCCCGGAGCTCCTCGGCGAGGCGGTCCAACGCCCCGACATTCCCCGCCGTGCCCGTCATCCGTCCACCAAAGTCGTCACAAAGCCGCTCCAGGAAAGCGCGCGGCGTGTAGGCGGAATCGGCTGCGGCAACCGGGGCCGGTCGCCCCCAGCCAAACGTCACCATGGCGACGCACAGTCCGAGGAACGCCGGGGCGGCCAAACAGCGGCGTCGGCGGCTCATTTCGGCAGGACGCTATTGGTGATCGTCACCGTATTGAAATCAAGAATACGCCGCAACCGGCCGTGGGTCATGGTCAACCTCTGGCGGCCAACGTCCGCGTTGAGATACGGGCCCTCAAAGAGTTTCCACTGCTTCGCCCGGTCGATCGTGCGGCCATCCACCCGCGGCTCCGCGTCGTACGCGAACTCCACCCGTTTCCCACGCAGCGTCGTAAACGCCACCCGCGGCTTGGGCTCCCGCGTGATTTGCAGCGGCAGCGCCCGAATCTTCGTTTTGAATTCGTCCCAACTGCCGAACTCACTCTCGGACGCCACCTGTATAATCGTGCCGTTCTGCCGATGCGGCGAATAGAGCCGTTTCCCGCCGCCCTCCAACGGGCGCCACTCGTAAGGCGCCAGCGGCCGGTACGCGATATACGCGCGGCCGCCCTGAACAAATATCCAGCCCGAGTCATCCTCCTCCAGTCGCGTGAGATCCTTCGAGAAGAAGCCGTTGATCTGCTCGAAGTTCACCCCCGCCGGGATGTCGCTCAGTGAGATCAGCGCATCGTCCTGCTGGAAGATCTGCTCATACGGCGAGCCGCCCAAAAACTTCGCGTCCGACGTATAGGTCGGCTTGCCCTGAAAGGTCACCGACGAGGGCATGTAGTCCGGCATTTCCGTGAAATACATCATCAATTCAAACGTGCTATAGTGAGGCTGCACGGAGAAAATTGTGTTATGCACTCCCCGCGGATCCGGCACCGCCCAGGTCACGTCCCAGGAGTGTTGCTGAATCGGCTGCAACAGTCCTCCCTGGTCCGAACCGATCGCATAATCGGCCGTCACGTGGGTCGTTTTGAAAACCGGAGCGTTGCGCAAATCGCTATTGCGCCAGCGATGGCGCGTACGCTTGCGCTCGAACTGCGTATACGGTCCGTCGCGATCCGTCGCGATCCGGTAAATGACTTCTGGCAGCTCGTAATTCTGCGCCACGACCGCGAAGTAAATTCCCCAGCCACCGTAGGCGGCCGGAGGCGGACAATTCCCAAAGAAGAGCCAGGCGAAGAACGACGATAGACCGTTCCATTTTTCGAGGACCTGGCGGTCATCCGTCCGCGCATGCGCGCCGATATAAATGCCGTTCAGGGTATCCACCGCGAAATCGCCGAGAATATAGTCCAGCATCATTTGCCCGCGCTGCCGCATCTCGGGCTCCTGTGCCCACGTCGCCAGAAAGAGCATCGAGATCACGTATTCTCCAATATAGTGAGTGGCGTCATACTCCCCTTGCCCGATGGTCGTCGTGATCCGCATCCAGTCGAGCAACCAGGCCCGCGACTCCCGGGAAATCTCCACCGAGCTCTTGCCATTGAACCAGCTCTCACCCGGGTCATCCGGATAAAGCTGCGTCATCAGATAGAGCGACATATAATACATCACCCAATGATTCTCGGTATCGCCGCGCAGTGGCATGTAGGTTCTCCACGCCTCCCGGACCGCCGTTTTGGCCGCCGGCGTGAGCTGATCGCGGCCGAGATACGAGATGCACGTGACGGGAAACATCCAAAACATGTCCCCGCTCGGCGTCTTCATGAGCTCAATCAGGCGCTCCGAACACAGCGCCGCGTCCTCCCGTCGCGCCAACTTGGCCGCGATCTCCGCGAGCCCAACCGTCGCCGGCTCACCGGGTTTTGCGAGCAGGGCGCGCCAGTTCACGACCTCGTCCCGACGTTCCAGAAACGCCGCCCGCCGCAGCGAGGCATCATTGATCACGGTCGGCACCGGCGCGGGTCCGGTAAAGGAGGGCTGCGCCCATAAGCTCGCGGCACTCAACGCAACAACGGGCCAGAGAAAAATTCGAACGACGTTCATAGTCAGGGTGGCGAGGGTTGCGCTTACTTGCGGGGAACAAAAACCATATCAAACACGATGGCCTGTTCGAAGAACAGTTTGCGCCAGGTGCGGCCAAAATCGTCGGACGCGTGCACCGCATCCAAGTACGGCGCCGCGTAGATCCGGTCGGGCAGATCGGGGTCGACCACCACGCTCCAGATCTCGCGCTTGGGCAATCCTGCGGTGCGATCGATCCAGGTTTTTCCACCGTCTTCCGAGACAAGGACGCCCGTACCCCAACCGCATACCACGAGCCGGTTCGGATTCTTTGGATCGAAATCAACGTTGTGCAGCGTGTGCTCCGTCGGCACTCCCGCCACACGCTCCCACTTGCTCCCGCCATTTTTCGACAGGAACGCGCCATCCTTCGTCGTCGTCATGAAAAAGACCCGCGGATCATGCGGCGACTGCTGCAGATCCGTCACCGTTTCCGCCGTGGGCTGGACCAAGGTCCACGTCCGCGCACCATTCTCCGTCACGTACACCCCTTTTTCGGTGCCCGCCAGAACACGCCCCGCTTTGGTCCGATCCACCGCGATTGCCTGCGTATAAGCCCGGCGGATACCTTCCTGCATCCGCCGCCACGTCTGCCCGCGGTCATGCGAGACCGCGATTCCATCCGGCAGCCCGGCATACACGTGTTCCGGCGCCGAAGGGTCAAACGCGATGCTCTTCGCCTCGGTCATGTCCCAGCTCGTCATGATCCGCCACGTGCGGCCGCGGTCCTTGGCGCGGACGACTCCATCGAGCGTTGCCAAAAACAGCGTGTCGGGATCGCGCACGTCGTGCGTCATCGAAAAGAGGCGTATATGGCTGAACCCCAGGTGCTCCACATTCTGCCGATCACTCGAGCGGTAGAGGCCGCTCGGGACGGTCACGCGCGAGCCCATCACCTGTTTCTGGCCCGAGAGATTAGCGCAAAAATACAGATCGTGTTTCAGCTCCGCCGCGCGGCCGCTGAGCACGGCCAGGCCGAGCACGGCCCAGACCGGCAGCGACGTGCGCAGGCGGGCCAGTCGACCACCGATGGGCCAAGGGACGACGACGCCCGGATGGAATGGGGTTTGGATTCGCATAAAGTCAGCTCGCCAAGCGAGTCCTCCCGCGCACTCTGGCGGCATGAAACCGTTCCTCGCCTCCTGCGGATTCCTGCTCTGCCTCACTCTGCTCACGCCTCTGGCCGCGCAAACCAACGCCCGGACCAATCCCGAGGCCCAGCTGAAAGCACTCGGTCTTACCCTGCCGAAAGCCAGTGCTCCCGTCGCCAACTACGTGCCCGCAGTCACCAGCGGTTCGCTCGTGTTCTTGTCCGGCCAAATCCCACGCGGCGCGGACGGAAAAGTCATCACCGGCAAAGTGGGACGCGACTTCTCGGAAAAGGACGCCAACGAAGCCGCGCGCCAGACCGCGCTTGCCCTCCTTGCTGCCCTCAAGCTCGAGATCGGCGATCTGTCCAAAGTGAAACGCATCGTCCGCGTCGGCGGCTTCGTGAACTCCACGGATGATTTCAAAGCGCACCCCCAGGTAATCAATGGATGCTCCGACTTGCTCGTCGCCGTATTCGGAGATCGGGGACGTCACGCCCGCGCCTCCCTCGGCATGTCGTCGCTGCCCTTGGGCGCGGTGGTCGAGATCGAGATGGTGGTCGAGATCGAGTAAGACGATTTCCCGGCACGGCCGGGCTTCACCCCGGCCGCCCAACGGCCGCCGCGGAGTTTGTCTCGGCAGGGTAAATCGCGGCATAGCCGCGACAGCGACGCTAATCAGGAGCGGCTTCGTCATCACGCAGTCCGAACAATCTTCTCCACCGCGGCGACCAGCGTGTCGCAGTCCGCGGGGGAGTTGAAAACGTGCAGCGAAACCCGCACGGCGTTTAGTTTCTGTTCCGAGACGGGCCGACACCGGAGCGCGTGGTCGCCCAAAAGCCGGCTGAACATCGGCTCAAACGGCACGGCTTTCGCGCGGAACGTGACCATCGACGAAGCCAGCTCCGGCGAGGCCGACGTCAGCAACTCGACGCCACGAATGCGCGAAAGTCCGGCATGCACCTGTACGGCGAGAGCACGTCCGCGCGCCGCGATGCGATCGCGGCCAATCTCTTCCTGCAACCGCATCGCCTCGGCCATGGCCACGACCGCCGCGACATTGCGCGTGCCGTATTCAAAGCGCTCCGCGTTGGCGTGCAACCGAAGCTCACCGGGCAAACCATCAACGTCACCCGAGTACGCCCCGACGAGCGTGGGCGCGACCTCGGTGATGCGTTCCTGGCGGACCACGAGCACGCCCGTTTCATGCTGCGCTCCGAGCCATTTGTGCCCGCTCGTCGCGAACGAATCGCAGCCGATCTCCCGCAATGAAAACGGAAACATTCCGGCCGATTGCGCGCCATCAATATGAAACCACACTCCGCGCTCACGGCAGAGGCGGGCGATCTCAACGACCGGCAGCAGAATCCCGGTGGGAGCCGTCACATGGGAAACCTGCACCACCCGGGTCCGCTTCGTCATGAGAGAACGGATACGCTCCACATTGCTCGCGGCATCGTGCGGATCCGGTTCGAACAGTTTCACTTTTATTCCCCGCAAGGTCTCCTGGTTCAGCCACGGAAACGAACCACCGGGATGCGCATGCGTTTCGAAAATCACCTCATCGCCCGGAGCGAGCTTCACCCCGGCGGCGATGATCGCATTCCCTTCCGTCGCATTGCGCACAAACGCGACCTCGGCGGGCTCCGCGCCCAGAAATCGGGCCGCGACCTGCCGCGCGCCGGCAAACCGGCCATGCCCATGATCCGAGCGATGCTGGAGCTCCCGCATCGTTTTCGCCATGAGCGAAAGCACCGGTTCCGGCGTCGGGCCGAGCCCGCCCGTATTGAAATACGTCAGAGCCGGCGTCAGCAGATACAGGTTGCGAACCTCGCGCCAAAACGCTTCCGGTGCGCCGGCATCATACGCCGGCAGCGCGAGCGTGGAGGTCGCCGCGGGGGCGGACTGCGCCATGAGTTTCGCACTCGCGACCAAACCAACGGCGCTCGCGGCGGCGCCTTTCAGAAACGTTTTTCGATTGAGCTTCATGCGTTGGTGAACGTCAGCAAATGATCCAATCTAAGCGTGTCGCCGACCCGGAGAGACTGGGTCGTCTCGCGGTGGAATGCAAACGCCGCCACCGGGTTCTTGCGCCGCACAAACCACGGCAGCGGACCGCCCAGGTTTTCAAAACGGATCCGCGTGCGCCGCAGCGAGGTGTCATGCTGGCACGCCCACTCCATCCAGTTCGCCATCGCTCCGTGAACCTCCGACTCCCCCGCCAGTCCTCCGTCCGCGGTAATCGCAACGGTCGCATCCCCATGATCGTCGAGCAAATCGCGCGCCCCCCGAAACTGCAGCCCCGTGTAATGCGATCCCACCAATCCGCCATTGGCGTGGTAGTTGCCGAGCGTCAGCTCGCGACCCGCGACGTTCCGCAGCTCACTCGTCCAGCGGAGCGACCAAGCCTCGCCGGTGACGCTCGTCTGCAACCAGCGACGTTCCTCGAGCAGCGTGCGGCCGGACTTCAGGTCTTTCCAATCCAGAACCTCCTCGATCCGTTCCGCCGTCAATCCACTCCACGAACGGTGGACCTGTTCGCCGTGATCGTCCCGCCAGCGATAACTGTCCTCGGCGCGATGAGTGGGTCCACCCCAGAAATTCACGCCGTCCACACTCGTCACCGTCAGGCTGAGCGCATGATGCCAGGGATGATCGTTGGGCCGGAAATTAGTCAGCACGTCTCCGCTGAGTGAATACACCGGATGGGCGTACGGGCGCCGCGCCTCATTCGCCAGCGTGCTGGGAGCATAAACGTAACGCCACAGGAGGGCGCCCGTGGACGAGAGGATTTCGAGGTGCTGATCGGCCTCGTGGCGGAGTTGTAAAGAAGATGAACTCATGGTGAAAGATCAGACTGGGCGAAGGGGTACAGCCGCCTT
>CAYVDZ010000065.1:0-13363 GCA_964450575.1 uncultured Opitutus sp. | reverse complement strand
CCCATGCCGTTACGACGCTCCGATCGCTCGTATGACCGTAGCTCCTTTAAACTGTGACTGCGAACATCTGCTCGCCAAGCTGCACGCCGAAATCTGCACCACCGCCGTCAGCCTCGCGCGCGAACGTCTTCATTATCGAGCAGACAGCCGCGGGACTGTGACACGGATTGGCGTCGCTTCTCTGCGCATTTGGTTCATCTCACTAGTCGAGCCCGTTACCTCATGAGCTACTCGCCCCAAACGATGGCCGCGTTTCCAGACGCGATCGCCCTCCTGCATTCGGCGGATACCCCTCCGCATCCATAACCGCCCTTCAACTCTCGCGCGGACGTCACGGCGGCCCCGCGCCTTCGCCGGACGATGAAGCTTATCTTATAGATCTCCTTGAAGCACATCGCCACTTGGCATCCGAATTGCCCATCCGACCCGCACCCGCTCAGCCCTCGTCGGCCGAACCCGCGGGCTATTTGGGCCTGCGGCGCCATGGCCTCACCTGCCGCCAGTGCGAAGTGGTCTTCTGGATCGCACAGGGCAAACGCGATGCGGAGATCGCCACCCTGCTCGGGTGCGCGCCGAAGACGGTCGGCAAACATGTCGAAATATCCTCGCCAAGCTCGGCTCCGAGACACGTTTCGCCGCCGCCTACACCGCGCAGGAATGCTTGCAGCGGGAAGTCCCGGTTTAACGCACGCCGTCGCTTCTCATGTTTACCCGACCCGATGTGCGCTGGCTTTCAGAAACCACATTGGCGCTTTATGCCGCGCAGAGCGTCGCGCAGATCGCCGTAGTTGGCATGGCGGCGGTGCGTCAGCGTTTCACGGTCATTGCTTCTACGTGCGAGGAAGTGAGCTATGACAATACCCGCTATGTCATCCACGCGTTGCACAGCGAAACGCAAATCCCCGCCGATTATGCGGCGTTTATTCACGACAATCCAGGCGGCCCACTCATCGCGAGCGGCGCTATTCGCACTACGATGCAACTGCGCAAATCGTTTCGCTCGAAGCTTGGCAGCGCACCGATCATTACAACGGGCTCGCCCGCCCGGTCGGCTATGGCGACCAACTGCTCGCCCTCGCCACGGATTCGCGGCGATTTCTCGCGCTCGGGATTTACCGCGACGGTGTCTTTTCAGAGGGGGAATATAGTTTAATGAGCCTGCTCCAGCCGCATTTGAACGCCGCCTGGCGTCGCGTGCATCCGCGGTCGGAGCCAGGCGAGGCATCCAAGCAATCCCGGATCGTGCTCTCCCCGCAGTTGCGCCCGCTCGAGTTAAATTCACGTCAACGACAGCTTGCGCACCTATTTTCCGCATTGGCGGGAAAATGGATCGCTGCCCGCTGCTCTGCAAAAGTTGGGTCGCGACATCGCTCGTGCGGTTGCGGGGCGCGCCGCTGCCGCATCTACTTTACGCCTTCAAGATTGAGTCAGCGCATGGCCAGCTGCTGGTGCGGTGTTTTCCCGCGGAGGCCAACGGGCCGGTCACCTGTTCATGATCGAAACTCCGCACAACCCGGATTTTCTGCTCTTGCGCGGCCGCGGTCTCACCTCGCGCGAATGCGAGGTGTTGCACTGGATCGCCCAAGGCAAACGCGACCCGCCTGCCTGGGATGCACGGCCGGCTCCCACATTGGTTGGGTTTAAACGTGATGCGGTGCAGTTGATTCATGCCGCAACTTTTTGCCGCTGCTTTTCTCGTTGTATGCCTCGCTTTTTCCTCGGAGAGATCGGCCGCGATGTCTCGATCGAGCGCGCGCCACACCGGGTACGTACTTCGATGAACTGTCAGTGCGCAGCTCGTCGCATCGGCTGCAACGGAAAGCTTGTGACTACGATTCTCGCACACATTCAACTTGCGGCGGAGCGAGACTGGCACTCCGAGACCTCGGCCAACTGAACTACGGCGGAGCCCACTACTTAACAACGACTGAAAGTAGCGAAAGCGGCTCCTTTTGATTAAAAAAGCAAACTGACCTTCTCGGTGAGCCCCACTGACGGCGCTCGCATTACGACATGAAGCCCAGGCTCGATTTCGCGAAGCGGCCGATGTTGGGGAGAACGATGGGAAGATTACTCGCGCTTACGCCGAACCATGTGGCGAGCGTCGCGCTGTACTCGTCGACACTCGTGCTCGGAATCCAGCGTCCGCGACCGGTGTCGTCGTCGGCGTTGATGGTGAGGCTCGGCATGCGGCCGTAAATGTCCCCACCCTTGACTGCGCCGCCCATGACAAGCTGGTGGTTACCCCAGCCGTGGTCGGTGCCCTCGGCGTTCGGGTTGAGGGTGCGGCCAAAGTCGGAGGCGGTAAATGTTGTCACCTGATTTGCGACGCCAAGTTCGACGGTGGCATCGTAGAATGACTTTAGGGCGCCGCTGAGTTCCGCGAGCAGGGGGCCGTGGCCAAGAAGCTGGCCCGCGTGCAGATCCCAGCCATGCAACTGCACAAAGAAGATCTGCCGCTTTACTCTGAGGGTTGACGCCAGAGAGATTAATTTAGCTATCATCGCCATGCGCTGCGCCGTCGGCGTGTCGGGGAATATTGTACTCAATGTGGGAGCTGTTCTTAGCACAGTAGAAAGGACTTCACCGTCGGCGATGGCGTTCTTGGTAGCACTGGCGAATGTGCCGTTTAGCAAGTTGTCCTGCGGGTCTGCTAGCATAGACTTCAGCGCATTGTAGCGAACGGCCGTATTACCACCACCGCCAAAGCCGGCCATGGTAATCGCGCCACCCGGATTCACGACATATTGAAGCACGGACTTACCAACTTGGAATCGATTTACACCGCTGAGCGAAAGCGACATTGAAATCTGGTTGTTTGAGTTCAGCGCGTCGGTGATTTCGGCAAGCCTGCCACCCCAACCCGTCTCAAACGGTTTGTCGGGGATACTGCTTTGCCACTGCAACATCTGGTCGCTGTGCGAAAAAAGCTGCGGAGGCAGCGCGCGCCCGTCCCTGAATTGAGCAAGGGTCGTCGGCTGCACAAGTGTCCCGACGTTGGCCAAGCCGGCGATCTTTCCCTGTTCGAAAAGTGAATGCACGTCGGCGAGTGCCGGATGCAACGCGTAGGTGCGGCCGTCGGAATAGGACTTCGGCGCGATCGGCAACAATTGCGCCCGGTTGATCGCGAGCACCCCGCGAGCGGCGGCATAAGCGTTGTAGCTCGCAGGATCGTAAGGCACGATCACGTTGTTGCCGTCATTGCCCCCATTGAGAAAGAGGCATACGAGGGCTTTGTAGTCTGCCGGGATTGCCGCCGCAGTCGCCGGCTTGAGCGCGTCTGCCGCCACCGCACCGATGACCCGAAGTTGGGTCAATGCTGAGAGCATGCCGGTTGTGCCGACGGCGGCGCAGCACGTTTGTCGAATAAAATTTCGCCGCGTGAGTTCGGAGGAGGGGCTGTTCATTTGGAGGTCAGCGTTGGACGGCCGCATCCGGTGACAAAACTGTGAGCTGGATAGCGGATTGCACCCGTTCAAGGTCACTGGTATTAGCGGCTAGTGCCTGTAACGCAGCCGCGATTCGGCTGCGGGTTGAGACCGACATGCTGTTGCCGCAGAATATCAAGCTAAGCTGGTCCAGCAGAGCATCGGCATTTTTCGAGTTGGCCAGGAATCCTGAGAAATCGAAAGTGAAGAAAGGAGACGGCGAGGGTGGATTGGCGACATTTGGAAGCTCGCGAAGCAGATAATTCACAAACGAGTTTGGCCCGATGAGTGCGTAGGACGAATCGATGATCTGCATTTCCGGCGCAACAAGGCCCGCCGCGGCCAAAGGCCCAGGTGGGGCGAAGTCGGTAGAAAAAAAGTTGAATACACTGGGAGCCATCATCGGCCCTTGGTTGAAACCTGCGTGGGGATACGCGAAAGCGCCGACTGGGCCGTAGATCGTTCGCGGGTCCCCCGCCCAACTGTCGAGAAATCGGCCATTCGGCGCGCGTCCTTTGAGGGCGCGCATAAACGCCGTGACGCGGAGCAATGGCTCCTTCACTTTCCCGAAGCCGGCGTTGCCTGCCACCGCTAGTGACCGAGCTTCGAAATCTGTGAGGAGTGCCCTTACTACTGCCCCGAGGTTTCCACGTATGCCGGCACCGTCGTTGGCGAACACCTGGGAGACGCGATAAACATAGCCAGGGCTCGGGTTGCTGGTGACCAAACGCTGAATGAGCTGCTTTGAAACGAAGGGACCGGTGTTGGGGTGATTGAAAAGTGCATCGAGCAGCACCTTTAAGTCCTGCGGACCCGTTTGATTTGCCGGCACAATTGTGGGATTGGCTTGGTCCAGCGGCACCTGCTGCAAGCTCACAATTTTCTTCTGCGTTTTATCGTGAAACGCATCAAAACACACCATCGGATTGAGCCATCCCGATGAGTCCACGTAGCCGGTCGTGCGCATATCCTGGGGACCCGCAAAAAAATTCGTGTTTCCCTGAATTGAAAATGTCCAGCCGGTCAAGACCTTCGCAGTCTCGCTAATAGTCGCCTGATTGTAGGTGGGAATCGGCTTTCCTGCCGCGTCAAGCAACAACGTTCCGTCCGGTTGAAGTTGCACCAAACCAATGGTAAATAGCTGTTGTAGTTCGCGGGCATAATTCTCATCCGGGCTCGTTCCTTTAACCGGATCAGCCTTCTGATTCTTCAGATGACTAAGATAGACGCCCATTATTGGACTGACAGTCACACTCTCCAATAACTGTCGATAGTTGCCAAACGCGTGTCTGACGAGGGTGTCGTAGTATTCCTGCATCGACTCTTGTTTGTCGCCTACGTTCGCGTTCGCACCGGAGATGACGAATAGCTGACTTAGTGCGAATGCCACGCGCTGCCGCAGCTGGTCCTGAGCTGTGATCGCGATCTTCCACCATGCAGCATTCCGGTTCCAAGTGTTGAATTTCTCGAAACTATTCTGCGTCGCCAGCGGTGGAGGGTTGGGGAAAAGGGCCACGTCCTCCCGAGCGGCCGCATGCAGTAACGACGGAGATAACGCCATCTGCGCGTCGATCCACTTTGCGAGGCCCTGACTCATCACGGCGGTGATGTCATCAGTGGTCGGTCCAAAAGTGCTTTGCAGGAGAAACCGAGTAGCTTCCAGTGCAGTCGGAGACGAGAGGGCGTCGGAGGGAAGCGCAGGCGGCGCGGCAGGAGCGGTAAAGGTTTGCGAGCCCGTTGCGGTAGTGAAGTTACCGCGAAGCTCGCCGCCGGGGAATTTCACGGACTCGACGCCGACAGAAATGTTGCCGGTGTTGAGGGCATTGATCAGTTCGTTGGTAGTGTAGGCTCCGCTCGGGGCAAATACCCACGTGACTCCATTCACCTGACCGCGCGGGAGATCGAGCACGTAGTCACGGGAGGTGCCAATCTGCAGGTGAGCGCTCGTTTGTGCGGAGGTCAGATTGGTGAAGGTCACGTTTACTGTCGCGGTGCCGTCGGGGTTGATAAGAAGGGTGGCGTAGCCGGATGCAGTCGAGCCGGCGGCCGCGGAATCAGGGCGCAGCTGAGCGAGGTAAAGCGAGGCGGCGGGGCGCGCGCCAGTCTGGTTGGCGGGAGTGAGATCGTAAACTTCTACGAGCGCGGCGCCCGTGTTCGCGCCGACGCCGCTGACTTGGAGCGTGTAGCTGCCGGCAATTAGGTTGATCAGCAGAGCGGCGTCCTTGCTGCCTGGGGTGAGGGCGAATGCACCATTGGCGCCAAACGCGGCGTTCAGCGTGGCGGCATCGGCAGTCGCGGGCCCGGTGGGCGTGCCCCAATTGTCGTTCTCCGCGATCTTGGCGGTGCCGGAGTAAAGTTCGAGTTTCGGATCGGCGAGGGTGTCACGGACGCCGAATACGCCGAGCGTAGGGCCGACGGCGCGGAAGAGAAGACGGCGCGTGCCGGCACCAGGCGCGACGGTAATGCCGGGGATCAGGATGCCGGTGCCAATGCCAACATGGGCGCGCGTCGAGAGGTTAATAAGGCGCGTCGTGCCGCCGGTGACTTCGTAAACTTCGACAAGGGCTACGCCGCTCGCACCGCCGTTGCCGGATACTTGCGCGGTATAGCTGCCGGGCGCGAGCGTGGCGACGAGCGCGGCGTCCTTCGCCTCAGCGTCAAGAGGAAAAGCGCCGACGGCCGCGAAGGCGGGCGCATCGCTCGCGTTGAAATTGTCGTTTTCCGCGATCTTCGTGGAGCCGTAGTACAGTTCGAGTTTCGGATCGGCGAGGGTGCCGGGCACACCGAATACGCCGAGCGTGGGGCCCACGGCACGAATGAGCACCGTCTTATCGGGGCCGGGGCCGATGGTGAAGCCGGTGATGAGAATGTCCGCTCCGCCCGCAGAAGTGCGGACGGAGACGTTGGAGAGACGCGTGTCTTGTGCCGGCAGGAGAGCGACGCAGGGAGCCGCGAATGCAAGCAGGGCGAGGCGGGAGAATTTCATCGGATGAAAAGAAAATTACCGGGGACGCCAGCGAAGTGAGCGATGATGAAGCGAAACCAGAAGGAGTACGGCATCGGTGCCCTGCACTTTTACCCGCACCGTCTTCGGGGCGACCATCGCCGACAGGCACCCGAAAGGTAGCGAACTAGAATGTCACTAAATTAAAGGCCGGGGAAAGTCGATTTTATAACCTCGGGTTTTATAACCTCGGTGCTTGGTGGGATACAACAAGTGGACGGCAGACTGTTGATGACACTCAGTCTCCTGTCGCACTGGCTCGGCGAACGTCTTCAGCTCGAGAAAGCACTCATTCGTTGATTCGATTGGCAATGACTAATCGCAAGAAGGAGTTTCCACTGCGCATACTGGCACAGGACGTATTCGCTGTCGGCCATGTTAAATGAGGTTAGAGAAAGGGAGCGTGCCGATGTCGGAAGCAAACGGGGCGTAGCCAACATGCTTGCTGAGCTTTCCGCTGAATGGGGTGAACTGTAGCGGAACATGCGACCACCGAAAATACGGAGGACTACGTATTCTCGCGCGGCAGCGGCTTTCTCTACAATGATCCCCATGCCGTTACGACGCTCCGATCGCTCGTATGACCGTAGCTCCTTTAAACTGTCGCGTACGGCAGTACTCGCATCCGCCATGTGAAATGCTCGCGTCGGTGGCTTGGAGCAAAGGCGAAGCCGACACGCCGCACATACTGCGGTCGGGGCGTTCCCCTTGCGAGCATATCCTCGAAGGATGCGGCCCTGTTCGAAACGGGCGCGACTGCACTGGGGGCCGGCAAATACACTATACAAGTCAACGACGCCATCGGCGGCAGCGGCACTGTGATAGCTGCGATCTACGATGCAAACGGTACCACTTACACCGTTACGACACCGCGGTTGATCAATGTGTCGGTGCTGAAGCAAATCAGCGCTGGCACATCCCTTACCGCGGGCTTTGTGATTGGTGGCACAGCAGCCCGCGGCGTGCTGATACGTGCGATAGGACCCGGGCTCACTCCGCTAGGGATTGGCGGCGTCATGTCTGATCCGCAATTAAAGCTCAACAACGTTGGTGTCAGCCCGACGGTATTGGTGGCGACCAACGAAAACTGGGCTGGGGAAGCCGCAATCGTGCAGGCAGCCGCGACCGTTGGCGCCTTCCCAGTTGGCGACGGCGCCAGCAAAGACGCCGCAGGACGGTCAGCCGGATGAACCGGTGGCGCAGGATTTCGCTATGCTTTTCTGAACCCGACTCAAAAGGACTCCGCGAATCACGAATTCAACGCGTACATCGAGCGCAGGGACACCGTGTTTGTTAGTCGGTTAAACGTGGGTGATAGTCGGTAAGCGCGGAATTGTGCAAACTTTCATTCGACGCTATCGCATGGTTTGCATCTCGGCTGAGAGAACTGCGCGGCAGGGCCAAAACCTTGGAGGTGCTAGCCGCCCAGCATTGTTCTGGCGGCGCTCACCGCAGCAGCGCGGTTTTCCGCGTGCAGTTTCCGAAGCAAGTTTTCGACGTGCTTGCTCACGGTCGCCGGCGCGCATCCCATGATGACTGCGATCTCGGCGTCGCGTTTGCCTTGGGCGATCCAGTGCAGCACCTCGCATTCGCGGGTGGTGAGGCCGCGTCCGCGCAAGCCGAGAAAGTCCGGGACATGCGGAGTCTCAACCATGAACAGGGTGACCGGGCCGTTCGCCACGGCGGGAAAGCAACGCACGAGCAACTGGCCGTGGGCCGAATCGATCTTGAAGGCGTGCAGTGGGTGCGGCGGCGGCATCGACTGCAACCGCGCGAGCGATTCTACGATCCAGCGCTGCAACGCCACCGGGAGCGAACTGCTCTCGCGCCAGCGCGGAAAATAGGTGCGCAGAAGCTGGCATTGCCGCGCACTCAGCGCCAACGGGCGGAGCTGCGGCGAAAGCACCACGCGCAACGGCTGCGGCAAGTGAACCGGATCCGAGGAATGCCGCACGCGGTGCCACGCGGAGTTGAGGTGCGGCTGGAGCAAGCTCATCAGGGCGTGCTCCTCATCCGAAAAAACGCCATCGCGATAAATGCCGAGTCCGAAAAATCGCGAGGAGTCCGTCGCCAACGTCAGTAGCTGGTCGCCAAACCCGACGGGACGCGCGATGCCGTTATAGTGATCGGTGCGCTGCCAAGCCGCGAGCGAAACGATTTTCCGCAATTGCAGCGTGGTGCGGGCCGCGCCACTGGCAACGAAGGGCCCGCCGGGATTATCGTGGAAAGATGCGGCGTAGTCTGCCGGGATTGCGGTTTCACAGCGGATGCCGTGCATCGCATACCAGGAATTGTCGTAGCTCACCTCCTCGCACGTGGAGGCGACAAGAGTGAAGCGTCGTTGCACGGCGGCCATGCCAGCGGCGGTAATCTGCGCGATGTCCTCGGCCGCATAGAGCGCCGCGGTGGTTTCCGAAAGCCAGCGTGCGTCAAGTCGGGTGAACATGGCCGCGCAGATATATTGCCTCAGCGCTCCTGCCACAGCCACGCTTGTGCCGTGTGCGCGGCCCCGAGCCTGGTTTCCGCGCCTAGCCTGCCCAGAATGTTTTCGACGTGCTTGCTCACGGTCTTGGGCGTGCAGCCGAGGATGGATCCGATCTCCGCGTCGCGCTTCCCTTGGGCTATCCAGAACACCACTTCGCACTGCCGCCGGGTGAGTCCGTGGCGGCACAGGCGAAAATAACAGGCATTTTCCGGGGAGGGTGATGTGGCCGCTGCGGGGAGAGAGGGGCGCTTCGCCAGCCTATTGCGGTGCGTTTCAAGAAGCTCGACGAGGTAGGTTTCATCGTCATTCAACCGATCACGTCCGCCGAGCGGTCCTCGTGCGAACATGATGTCCGCGCTCGATGCGATGGGCGCCTCAGGCGAATGCAGGGACCCGATAGCGGCCGAAAACGCAGTCATGGTCTGGAGCGAGTAGCTCATGCGGGGCGTCTTTCTACTGAGCGTGAATGAATCCAATCGCGAGCCTATATTATTGTCGGACAGGAAAAATCCGTGTCATCAACCGCGAGCCGCGCGCAACTGGCGCAGCCGCTCGCGGGCGAGGCTGACGGCACCGGTGCGGTTTTCCGCGTGGAGTTTGGCGAGGAGATGCTCGATGTGTTTGCCGACGGTCTTCGGAGCGATGCCGAGGATGCGGGCGATGTCGGCATCGCGCTTGCCATGGGCGACCCAAGTCAGCACTTCGCACTGGCGTGGAGTGAGGCCCCCTCCACGCAACAAGGTGAAGTCGTCCGAAGAATCCTTCGTCGCAGCGGGGCGGGAATGCATGGCGCAATTGTAGCTGAACGCGATTTCTAAGAAATACGGAGGACTCCGTATTCCCTCGGCAGCATGAGTTGTATAAACTGCGACCAGGTTCGCGTGGGAGTCGCTCCCGGTGTGGGCCGGCTTCTCCCGATCCAACCACTCGTCCACCTGTTATCTTGGCAACAATCGACATCCGTTTCGCAACCGACCCCACTGAGATCTCGGACGTATACCGGTTTCGTTACCGGATTTACTGCGAGGAAATGAGACGCACTCAGGGCTACGCCGATCATGACACCAAAATGATCTGCGAACCGCTAGATGCCTGCGCGCGCATCATGGTTGCATACGAGGGTCCGGAACTCGTCGCTACGTTGCGTGTAAATTTCGCGCGAGAAGGCGACCTCGCTTACTATCCCGTGCTCTATAACATGGCGGAGGTGGGCGCTGCATTTCCCCGGCACGTCTCAATAACCACTAAGTTTATGATGCTGCCACGCTGCCGCCGCGGCACGTTGGCAGTCAGGATGATGATGGCAATATTTCGATTCGGTTTGGAGGAAGACATCCATTTCGATTTCATGGACTGCAACCCGCACCTCGAATCGTTTTTCAGGGGCATGGGTTACCGGTCGGCTTGCGGCAAGGTGCATCATCCCGAATACGGCGATGTTCAGCCCATGGTTCTCAGTCTCACAGATACCGCATATCTCGGGGCGGTCGGCTCTCCTTTCGCGAAGCTCAGCCCAGTCCAAGCGTGCCGTTAGTTTTCATCACAAAAATCGTGGCCATCAAATCACAAAATTACACTTCCGCGGGCGACGAGCTTATCGCTTATCTCGACGCGAGAATCGAGCTAACTCTCTCTGCGATCCAAGCCACAGAGGTTTGGCAGACGATAGTCTCGCCGAAAACGAATCCCAAGTTTCTCCAATCCGTGATGAGGGAAGTATACCTCGAGATTACCTCCTACCAACCCTATGTGATCGAGGCGGCAATTGCATCCATCGGTCAGATGCCGCGATCCATGCCGGTCCGCATGGTGAAGGCGATGCTGCGACACCAAGCCGAGGAATTCGATCACGGCGAGATGGCAATGCGCGATTATGTCGCCGCCGGTGGGGACGAGAGCTATGCTCGAACCTTGCACCGTATCAGCCCCCAGTCGTTTGCCGTGGCTTCAGTATGGTGGATGATTGCGCGCAATCGCGACCCTTTCGTCTACCTCGGGGCACTTTACCCGTTTGAGGGATTGACTCCGATCGTTTCGGAGTTGGCTAAACAGGCGCTCCGTAAGAATGGTTTTCCCGAGGCCGCGCTGGAGTTTGTCGAGTTTCACTCGACGGAGGACCCCAAGCATACAGAATTGGTTAGGCACCTGATCAAGGAAACCGTCGCGCGATACCCGGAAGCCGAAAATTCGATCAAGGAAGGAATCGAGTATTTTCTCGCAATCTACCCGCTACCCGTCTGGCAGGCAGCTTACCAGCGAGCGCAGCGCAGGTCGGACAAGTAATACGGCTCAAACTTTGACTGCATCATCGCGGCGTTCCTATCGCCCGAAATCTCGCCATTTTTCGCCTCACTGAACGCAATGCCCTGTAGAACGGCATCGCGACGACTTTTCCTTTTAGCTTTATCACACCATGAGGAACATCGAATCTTTGGTATATCCGCGGACTGAAGAAGCGGGCACGTTTTTGAAAGACGCGCTCGCCCGTTTGGTCGAGCGACTTGAGCAGACTGAGTTCTATCGCGAACTGACGCATGCTGACACCAACCCCGCACTGCTCGCCGCAACGTTCAAGTATGTTTACTTGTCGATCTACCAATATCAGTCACACGTCACCGAGGCAACTTTCACCGCGGTAGGCCGGATGCCTAAACATAGCGAACAATTGATCCGCGAGATGATCGTGCGGCAGGTGGAGGAGGTAAAGCACGCTGATATAGCGCTTCGAGGCTATTGCGACTGAGCGTCGACAAAAACTTCGCCGAAGGCAGGATGTTTCCAGATTGCGCGGCAGTCGCCGCCGTCTGCCGCTTCCTCGGCGAACATACGCATCCGGCGTCATATCTCGGATTCATGTATATCTTCGAGGGGCTCACGCCTATCGTCGCGACACGAGCGCAAGCTGTGATGGCAACGGTTACCTACGCTCCGGCGGCGCGCGAGTTCGTGGACCTGCACGCAAAGGAAGACATCCGACACACCCACATGATCGTCGGTGTGATTAAGGATCTGATCGCGCTCGATCCCACCGCGGCCGAGGCCATTCGCTTCGGTTACCGAACCTTTGAGAATGTCTATCCGATTCCGGTGTGGACGGCAGCGTTTGAACGAGCGAAGCGCGAAGTAATGCCTACGCTAAATTGACCTATGGGGAGGCTGGTTTACATCGACGCGCAGGAGCCTTGCCCGCTTCGCCTTGGCGATCGCACGGTTTGGATCTGCCGCTGTGGCCTGAGTGGCAATGGGCCGTTGTGCGATGGCTCTCACTCACGCGCAGGCAAAGAGCCGGAAAACGAGCTCTGTCTCTATGGTCCTCCGTGCGCGAAGTTTCTGGCCCAAACTTCGATGAACTTGGCGGAAGTGGCCTTGGCGATCCACGATAAAGGCGTTGGATGAACGGCAGTAGAATTACAACGCCCGCTAACGGGGACAAGCGCGCGCATGTAGATTCGGCCCGCAATTTGGCAACGGGAGCGACGAACGATGCCCAATCAACTGAGCGGACCGCTACACTTCTGACAATTTTCTTGCCGCTCATCGCCGCGGCGCTCGCGGTGGTTTTGGCCGGGTCCCGTGGCGTCTCGTCGCGTGAGATTTATTTGTGCCTGGGAATGTATCTTCTAACGGCGGGCGGTGTGACCATGGGTTATCACCGATTGTTCACCCATCGCAGTTTCAAGTGCGCTGCGCCGCTGCGTTGGGCGCTCGGGGCCGCAGGCAGCATGGCAGCCCAGGGACCGATATTCTACTGGGTTAGTAGCCATCGACGGCACCACCAGCACAGCGACGACGAAGGCGATCCGCACTCGCCCCATGCGCACGGCGCCGGCGGTCGGGCGGTATTGCGCGGGTGGTGGCACGCACATGTGGGCTGGATGCTCGCGCCGAAGCCGCAGAATTATTTCCGACTCGTCGCAGATTTGGTGCGTGACCCAATCGCGGCGACAGTCAATCGCAGCTATATATTCTTGGTCATTGGCGGGATCGCTTTACCCGCCATCGTGGGAGGATTCTTCGCCGGAAATTGGGCGGCGGCGTGGTCTGGCGGGTTATGGGGAGGGCTCGTGCGAATATTCCTCGTGCATCACGTGACATGGAGCATCAACTCGATCTGTCACCTCTACGGAACCGCGCCGTTCGCCACCAGAGATCAGAGCCGGAACAACGCGGTGTGCGCCGTGCTGGCCCTCGGCGAAGGCTGGCACAACAATCATCACGCATTCCCCTCCTCGGCGCGCCACGGTCTGCGCTGGTGGCAAGTGGACGCGACCTGGATGGTCATCAGCGGGCTGAGTCGCGTGGGGCTGGCTTGGGACGTGCGTCTGCCCTCCACTGATGAGGTGGCCGAAGCTGAAAATCCGAATCATCTTAGGCTCTAACGCGGCTGCTCATTCGTATGCGTCCGGCCGGCGACCCCTCGCGGCGGACTTGAAAGCGTGATCGGCG
>CAYVDZ010000064.1:10035-13428 GCA_964450575.1 uncultured Opitutus sp. | reverse complement strand
GATCGAGACGGCCGTCAAAGAATTCAGTAATTTCAAGGTGGCCGCCACCACGCTCCGCCGCGTGATTACGGCGACGAAGAACGACTGGAGCGCGATTCTCTGGCACGACGGCAAGTTCCACGAGAGCCGCAAGTACCCGGAGCTCGAAATTCTCGATCGCGTCGGCGGCGGCGACAGCTTTGCCTCCGGCCTGCAATTCGGCTTCCTCGAATTCAACGATGCCCAAAAGGCCGTCGAATACGGCGCCGCTCACGGAGCCCTCGCCTCGACCACTCCCGGCGACACCTCGATGGTCACCCGCAAGGAAGTGGAGAAGCAAATCTCGGGCGGTGGCGCCCGCGTGGTTCGCTAAGCGGAGTCGGCTTCTTCGTCCGATCGTTTCTCCCGGGACGCAGTCTCGCTGCGCCCCTTTTTTACTCCCCAGTCTCGCGCGTGGATTGAAAAACCGGTTTAGCCCACTTCCGCCAGGACGAAGGATTCAGAGGATCGCCGCCGGGCACCAGTTCGAGCAGGCCGAGCTTGTAGGTTGTTTCCCATGACGCGCTCGCGGAGTATACAATGAACACGCGGCCATGCCGCGTGAGCACTTGCGGAGCCTCGTTCAATCCGCGGCTCGACGCGGTCTCGTCCAGGCGCTCCCAAAGAAAATCATCATTCGCGCAGAGCCGCACCCGGGCCGTGGCGATCGTCCAAGGGTTCGCCATCGCCGCAATATAAAGCCACTGCTCGTCCTGATCGTCTTCCCAGCCTGACCACAGGAAGTAACGCAGGCCGCCATGCTCAAGAATCGTCCCATCGATCGCCCAGCGATTCTGTTTATAGTTCCCGATGTCGTCGCCGGTATAGAGTTCCGCCTTGAAGCGGAACTCGTCCGTCGCCTCGCCCACACCTTCGAGTACAATCATGCGGTGACTCGTGTTGCAACCATTCGACGCGGCCACGTCGATATACCATTTGCCGTCGAGTCGATGCAGCTCGGGCGCCCAGATTTCTCCGCGATGCGGGCCGCGCGCCGGGGCGGACCAGACCACCTTTTTCTCGCCGGGCTCGGTCAGTCGCTCCGACCGACAGACCACCACCGCGGCATCATTCTCGCTCGCACACCAATAATAGAAGCCGTCATGCCAGACCATTCAGGGATCGGCGCCAGGCGCGATCGGATTAGCGAAGGTGTGCTGACGCGCGAGCGCCTGCTCGACCGCTGCCGGATGCGCTCCGGATTGAACCGGAATCGTTGCTTCCGTCGTGGGGACGAAATCAAAACGAAGGGCCGCATCATCAAACCGGACTACATCGGATTGGCTCAATAAGGAAGGCCGCCATTATGGCGATGCCGTCCCTTCTGCATCATCCGCGTCACTCTGAATCCCGAGTCAGACTTTCGGCCGTTGGTCTGTCCGGGTTTGTCTGAAACGAGCGCTCGGCAAAGTCGCTCACTTCAGCATTTGGTTTATGGGCAGAATAAAGCTCGACCGGGTGTTCCACGCTGGCTTTTCGCAGAAACATAAGGAGCATCGCGAGGTCATCGTGATCGTCGTCGGCCGCAAAGATGCCCCCCGGATTGGACCGGAAGTTCGTTGTCATAAGTCGCTGCACCCCGGGGTCGTCGAGCGAACTGGGAAATCGGATACACTAGTAGATGGGAAACTTAAAACCGGATTCCAAACCCGGGAACCAAACCGCGCCGCGCGTGACCCGACCCAAGCGTCGGGCCGCTCGATCCCGGGTCAAAACATCAGCCGATAGCTGGCCGCCAGTTCACGTCCCGCCCCAAGCCGGGACTGGTTTTCCAACAGGTCGTAATCAAGGGCATTCCGGAGCGAAAGCCCCACCCCATGCGTGTACTTCCCTTTCTTGTACGAACGGCTGGCACTCACACTAGCCAGGGCATAACTGGAGTAGTCCAGCCCCTGCCGTTGCGCATCCTCATAGTAGGCGGTATAGCCCGAGACGTAGGTGAGGCTGGTGTTGAGCGATAGCCCCGCCCAGAAACCGGTGGGAAACGACAGACTCGCCCCGCCGCTGACCGTAAGAGGGGGCAGGCGCGTGATGGCCCGTCCGACTTCCTGAGGCAGGTCCGGCGACGCCGTGGTAATGGCACGCGCGTAGGCGGCCCGGCCCGAAAAAGAGAGCCGGGGCGCCGCTTTCCAGCGGGCATCGACCTTGAGTCCCGAGAACGTCTCCTCGCCCGCCGCCACCAGCTGCGGCTGGGTTTGATTCGCGTCGAAGATAGGATCGTCGTAAAGCGGGTTGCGCCGGGAAATGTGCTCGTTGTAGAGCAGGAATCCCGAGGCCGAGACATCAATTTGGCGGCTCGGAAAGCGCCCCTTCAATCCCACTTCGAAGCCGCGAGTCGTCTCATTATCTTGAATACGACCCGTCCGGGCATCCACCCGCGACGACGGTTCGAACGCGGTGCTGGTCGTGGCAAACAACAGCAATCGGCTCGGAATCGCCTGATAATTCAGACCTACATGATAGGTCAACTGGGTGACGTTGTCCTGGACCCGGGGCATCGACACGCCGGGTCTAAGATCATCGATCTCCAATCCAACGCGGTCCCGGCGCAAACCCGAGGTGAAGACCAAGCGGCCTTTCGCCACCGCTGCCCGGTGACTCAACTGAAACGCCGCATAACGCGCCGATTCCTCGCGATTGGCGATGACACGGTTGTAGCGTTCACGGCTGAACGCCGGCCGCGAATAGTCCGGAGCCTCCGGACGAAAGATCCGCGCGCTGACTGGCAGGGCATTGCGATCGGCCGTGGACAACGCTCGCTCCTCCCGGAGATAGACACCCCAGGTGTGGCTCGCGGCCGCCATCAATTTGTGCTCGGCGCGAAGCGCGCTGAAACGCCCCGTCACTTCCAGATGCGCGAGTTGAACGTGTTGCGGCTGCTCAAGGTGGCGCGGCTCCCGGATGCCGTCGAAACGACCATCGGCGACATTATAGACCGAGACGGTGAAACGATCCTGCTCCACGTTCCGCCACCACGCCTCCACTCCGGCCCGGACCGCGATTTTCGGGTGCGGCTGGCCGTCGAACAACACCGTCGCGGCGGTGGTCCGGCGCCGCACGCCGGCTTCGGGCCCCAACGCGTTGAAACCGGCCAGCGGCAAATAAGGCCCGATAATTTTCGCTCCGGTCGCGGGGCGATACTCGGGGATGCCCGGCGCCGCCGTCGCGTGTACCTGCCGGAAGTCCAAGGCAAAAAGCGTGCTCGCCGCCGCACTATGCCGCCACGTGAGTGAACTGCTGACGTTGCGCGTCTCCGACACCGCAAACCGCTCGGGTCCGACTCGCCGGCTCCAATCGGCCTCGACGCGCTGCCACTCGCGTTTCGGCCCCGCCGGCCCGGTGCTTGGTCAGACCGGCCCGGTCGATCAGGGCCGC
>CAYVDZ010000064.1:0-10025 GCA_964450575.1 uncultured Opitutus sp. | reverse complement strand
CCGTAATGAAATCTCGAATACCGCCCGGCGCCGCACGGCCCAGGACCGGCACCAACGCGCCTTGAATTACGATGGTCCGGCTCGTGTTCAGCATATCCGATGCTCCCATGGTCATGAAACCATTCCGCATCAACGGAGTCGGAAACCCACGGAGGCTTAGACGACTGTCCCCGGTCGCGAGATCCACCGCCGAGGGCATGGCGATTTGCTGCAGCTCATTCGCCACGTCGACCGCCGCCGGATCGTCTTCCTCGGATTCCGACGAAATCAAGTCATTGGAAAACGGGATGTCGCGCAACTGGTGTTCATACGAACCCATCCCCGTCGCGTCGAATCCCATATCTTCGCTCGTCGCCTCCACTTTCACCGCTTCGAGCTTCACCGTCTCACCCGTCGCCATCGCCCTGGCATTTGCCGCGACATTGGCTGGCACTGCCGCTGACGACGCGATCGGGTCGATGGCCTGCGCCTGCCCCGACGCAATCAGCCCGACCACTCCCGTCAGGAGCGCCGCCAGCATAGGCAGTTGCCGCGCGAAAATCATTCTCATTAACTTCGGATGCCTGGGCCATTCCTGCAACGCCGAAGAAAGGGTAGGTACAAGTATTCTTCCCGCCGCAGGCTGCAGCATAGAGAGCTAATCGAACCGCGCGATCCGCGGCAGGGAGCATTCGGACAAACCGCGATGGAGCAGTCATTTGATCCCACCGTCCGCGTCCGTTTGCTGTCCCAAACAGACCGATCCCAACACCCGTCAAGTGACGCTTTCAAGTGCCGGTAAACGCCGCTGCCTAATCGCCGCGGTGTCGCGAATGACGTCGTGAGAAACTGCTTGGAGCACACCCGATTTTCCATGAAGCTCGTTTTTAATTGATGAGTAATCCTTCGACTTCGCCCGCAAAAGCCAGCGCCCAAACCGGGCTGGCCATCGGGGCCCTGGGTGTCGTTTTCGGAGATATCGGAACGAGTCCGCTTTATGCGCTCCGTGATTCAATCAAGTATCTCGACCCCTCGGAGCACATCACGGGGGTCCTCGGAGTGCTCTCACTCATCTTCTGGTCGCTCATGCTCGTGGTGAGCTGGAAATATATCACGTTTATCACCAAAGCCGATAATCGGGGAGAAGGCGGCGTCTTCGCCCTTTTTGCGCTGGGCCGGATGGACACGCAGAATCGCAAGACTGCGATCGGAAAAGGCACGCTCTTGATCTTGTTCGGGGCGTGCATGCTTTGCGGCGAGGGCGTGATCACGCCGGCCGTATCGGTGCTCTCCGCCGCGGAAGGACTCACCTTGATCGCGCCTCAAGCCACGCCGTTCGTTTTGCCGTTAACCTGCGTGGTCCTCGCTGGAATCTTCTGGTTTCAAAGCCGCGGCAGCCAAAAAATCGGCCAGATTTACGGCCCGGTCATGCTGGTCTGGTTCGGCACCTTGGGTGCGCTGGGTCTCTGGCAAATCATTCAAAACCCATTGGTCCTCCAAGCCGTGAACCCTTGGTACGGTTGGTTATTGTTTCGTCAGCATCCGGGCGAAATCACGGCCATTCTGGGAGGCGTCGTGCTCGCCATCACCGGTGTGGAAGCGATCTATGCCGACATGGGGCATTTCGGTCGCCGCGCGATCAAGCTCGCCTGGTATGGAGTCGCACTACCCGGACTCGTGCTCAATTACTTCGGCCAGGGCGCGTATGTAATGGGACATGCGGATGCCGTGGGAAATCCCTTTCTCGCCATCGCTCCGGAAGGCCCGATCCGCGTCGCGGTCATGGCGCTGTCCATTCTCGCGGCGGTGATCGCGAGTCAGGCCATGATCTCCGGCACGTTCTCCCTCATTCGCTCGTCCGTCCAACTTGGCTTTTTCCCGCGTCTCCAAGTTTTGCATACAAACGCCGAGCAGCGCGGCCAGATCTACATTCCGTTCGTCAACACCCTGCTCGCATTGGGTGCGATTGGCATCGTGCTGGGGTTCCGGGAAAGCGAACGCCTCACCGCGGCGTACGGCATCGCCGTGACAGCGGCGATGACCGTGACCACCTTCGCGTTCTACTTCGTCGCCCGGCGGGCATGGCGCTGGCCGGTCTGGAAGGCCGTGGCGCTGTGTTCGCTCTTTGGTTTGGTCGACCTCACGTTCCTCTATGCAAACTTCCATAAGATTCTCGATGGCGGTTGGCTGCCACTCGCGATCGGGGCCGGCGTTCTCGCCGTCATGCACACGTGGAAGTCAGGCAAGTTCGAGATCTTCCGGCGCGTCTACGCCAACGAGATCACCGAAGACGAACTGCGCCGCATCGCCGCCAGCAAGCATGTCCAACGCGTGCGCGGGAGCGCCGTCTTTATGGCCGGGATCCCGCGGGGCACGCCACTGGTGCTCCTGCACCACGTGAAGGCCAACAAGGTGCTGCATGAAACGGTGGTGTTGTTGAGTATCGTCACCGAGGACGTCCCTCAAGTCCCCGACGCCGAACGCCTTGAGGTTCGAGAAATCGGCGAGGGCGTCTGGCGCAGCATCGGCCGCTATGGCTATATGGAGTCACCGAATGTTTCCGCGCTGATTGAGCGGATCCGCGACGCCGGCGTGCCCTTGAAGCCGGGTGAGGCAACGTACTATTTCAATCGCGAGATGATCATGACCGGAGGAGAAGCGCGCATGCCGGAGTGGCAGAAAAAATTTTACGGCGTGCTCAGCCGCAACGCCCGACAGGCTCGGGATTATTATCAACTGCCACCCATGCAGATTATCGAAGTGGGGCTTCCGATTCAGTTATAGCGGTGGAGGAACGCGGACAGTTCGGCGCGGACCGAGTGGGCCTGTTGTTACAAGTCGACGACGCCAACAGGGGGCGCCGGTCCCGGGGTCAGCGCCGGTCCCCGGAGTCCGGCTATTTTCACCCCTATATTGATCACGACCTTGCCGCTCAGCGGCGCCATGAGCATGGGGCGACAGGCGTGTCCGGACGTTTGCGGTCGTCCGCCTTTCGGTTCATTCGTTGATTTCGGGTGATACGCCGTTAAATATTTTCCGCATAGGAAAGCCCGCCGTTAATCCCGGGCCCGTTCAACCTTCTGGGTTGGGCGCCTTTTCCTGGACGAGCAAGAGGATCGCTTGCGTGATCTCAGTGCCCACGATGAAGTCGCCGGACTCAGCCTCGCTGTAGGCACGCAAAAATTTGCCGGGAATCATCAAATCGAGCGTCCCTTTCTTATGCTGATAAAATCGAATTCTCGGAGAGGAGGCCCACAGGCCGTGCGGAGTCGGCTTAAATGAACCCGCGCCCACCACGCTGGAAAAACGAGTGAGCCAACCAGGATCGGCAAATCGCACTTCGCGGTCTCCATTTGCAGCTCGATACGAAATGACGACTTCCTCTGCGATGGCCACCAATTCGGCGGGATATCTCGCGGGTCTTTTTGCCTCATTCGCTTCAGCCAGTTTGCGCTCGGCGGACTCTCGCTCGCCTTGGGATATGTGCACCTGTGCAGCAGCCAAGCCAGCTAATACCGCAGCGGCGCACGCGATGAGCAGAAAGGGGATTGTTTTTTCATGATGGACGGATGAGACGGCCTTCGTTTTGCCGTTAAGGTAGGATTGCCCGTTGCCAGGCGACCCCGTTGCAGATCCCGGCATGCGGAACAACCGCACCGGGCTCCTCGACGGGACGCGCGATGGAGAGAACGCAGGGAGCAGTCACAAGAACCATGGCATGGAACCGGGAGGGATGTAGTAATTGTAGTGGCCCAGCAATCCCGCCCGCAATGCCGCGGCAACACTACGCAGCAATCATGCCGATGGGTTGGCGCAAGGGGGCGCTCACGTGACCCCGTTTCGCCTCCTCTATCCCAAAGCGTCACCTGCAGGTGGCCTCGCGACAACCCAGGACATCTGCTTCATCCGCGCCATCAGCGGTGGATCGATTTCCGAGCCCCTCCCCTCCCGGATCGTGGTGGCTCCCACGTCCGTGCCCCGCCGGACTGGCATCGACGACGACCCGCACGTCCTCTCGTTCGCGGTCTTCCGCTTTTCAGTTCGCTCGTTCGTCTAGGGTGATACGCCGCTAAATACTTTCCGCATAGGAAAGCCGCCCTTTTTTTCCGGGCCCCCGTGCCCGCCGAAGGCTCGGCGAAGGAGGGTTCAACAGGGATCGTGTTACGGCTGCGCGCAACACAACCTTGTTGGTTAGGGCGTTTCAGAGATCTTCGGATCGGAGTCCTGTGTGGCGAGAAATCCTGGAGAGCATCCTCGGTCCGATTTCTTCACCCTCATGGAATGAAAAAACGAAATCAGGCCATCCGGCTCGAGCTCGAATACGATGCGATCCACTTTGTCGCTTTAGTGTCCATCCGATCCGGAACAGAACGGCAAGGACGAGTTTGGATTTGCGAGCACCCCAAGTGCTCATGCCGCGACCGTGAACACTTGGCTCACCTCAGGCGCGTCTTCGCCATGCTCAAGCTTGTCGGCGAGAACGCGGAGAACGAGCGTTTCGACCTTCGCGACAGCCTCGTTCTTTGAGGTGCCGTAAGCCATTGCTCCAGGAAATGTTGGAACCTCGGCGATCCACCGCCCATCTTCTTCGCGTTCAACTTCAACTCGCATCTCGAAACCTTGCGCCCACTTCCAAATCGGGGCAAGCGCTTCTTCGCCCACCGTTAAAGACTGCCGCGCTCACCCGGTTTGGAAACAAACGGCCTCCGGATGGGTCAGTTGTCAGTGGCGGGATGAAACTCGGAACTACCGCACCGGGCTCTTCAGCTGCGACCCCTCTTCGCTGTCCGCCCCGCGTTGTTACACGATCTGCTCTTCACCCAGGCCGCCGGCCGCACTGCAATCGGTTGCCGACCGTCCCCGGATCCTCGGCGCGGTCCTGGGGATGATCGCGATTCTCCATACCTGGGGTCGACAGCTGCAGTCGCATCCGCATCTGCACTTTATTATTCCGGGCAGTGGCCTGGGTCCCGATGGTAAACGCTGGGTGACGAGCCGCCAGCCCGACTGGCTCCTGCGGATGAAGGCCGTGGCGGCCGCGTTTCGTCGCGGGTTTGACGAAGCCTTGCGGGCTCAGGCGCCCGAGTTATATACTCAAGTAGCGGACCCCGTATGGCGCACTCCGTGGTGGGTTCATAGTCATCATGCCGGCTCCGGGGAAGCGGTCGTGCGCTATCTGGCCCGCTATGTCTTTCGGACGGCGATCAGCGATCATCGTGTGGTGTCGGCGGAGGCGGACGCAGTCTGTTTTTCCTATATTGATTCCAAAACCCACCGGCCCGAAACCTGTCAGCTCTCCGCCGACGAGTTCATGCGCAGGTTCCAGAGTTGGGCTCCTTTTTACGAGACGTCATCAACGTCGACAACCATCACGACTTTCGCAGGGTGATCGACCCAGTAGCTGAACAGAAAATCGTCGATCAAGATATCTCCGACCTCCCGACCATCGTCATCAGCTCGTCGGAGATCTGGGACCACGAAAGGATCTGCAGCGAGTTCGCGTGCCCTATCCAGCAGTTTCCTTTGCTGGCGGCGCTAGAAAGTAGCAAAAGAAACGACCGCAGAATCCGGGAAAACCGGCCGGCAACGCATCTCAGCTCTGCTTTAGCCGCGCCTCAAGCTGTTCGATGGTCGTAAATCTACCGGCTTGCATCTCGCGAATCTTCTTTGCGGTGGCGCGCTTCCAAGCCGGGGTGTCGCGTCTCAATCGAAGCAAGTAGAGCTGAATCTCTTGTCGCTCACGCTGCGACATCCGAGAGAGAGTCTGCTTCACTTGGAGAATGCTCATGGCAGAAAAATGGAGGAGCGATTCAGCTCGTCAAGTGGTCGCTTTCTTCGCCGTTGAGGTAGGGTCGCCCGTTACCGGGCGGCCCCCTCGCAGATCCCGCCGTGAGGAATTACCGCACCGGGCTCGTCAACAAGACGCGCGATGGACAAAGCGGCGGGAGAGGTCATGCGCTGAAACGTGGCAATCTAAGTTGGACGGGGCGAGCCCGTTTCGAGCTCGGCCGCCACCGCCCCATCTCTACGCCTCCTCTTCCGTCCGGTCGGAAGCCATCTTCCACCCGGAGGACTTTGTCACTCAGTGCGAGCAGGGAGCGTGACACGCATTGGTGGGGAGTTGTTCTAGTCCCCGGGAGCGGCCGGAGGAAGCGGCCGGAGGGGGTCATGTCATGAATCGTATAGGGAAGGGTCGAAGTCGACTTTGGCACTCGTTCGCTGATCCAATCGAAGTGAGCGGGGAAAGGCGGGAGATGCCGAGGTGGGTCTGTTGAAACCGTGGCCCGTTACTCACTGGGTTCTACGCGCAATCACGTGGCCTACCCAATTCGCGGTAGATGCTGCGGCACGCTATCACAAATCACGACATGACCCCGTCCGGACTGTGCGACTCCGCTTTGCCAGTGGGGCCGGGCGGAGTGATGCCAATGTAACCAAATAAAGGATACAGAAGCCTTAAAACCTGATGTACGCGCTCAAATCCATAGTGGAAAACCGACTGAGTTGGTCGAATCAGATCGGGACCACCCACAATTTTGCCCGAGGGTTCCGCCGGCCGGTCTTCTCGCGCCAAATACAAAGCGCATAAGCGTTCGCACTTGCTGGTCATTCCCAGGCTTGTTCAACAGAAGTCCTGTGTCGGCTGCTGCGACACAGAACTCCCAGAGTTGAACTCTCAGTTACATGTTACAAAAGCGAAAAACCGACACCCGCACTGCTTTGGGTGGCCCGTGGCGGGCGATTGGGAAATCCAGCGATACGGCGCACTCGCGCATTTCAAGGAATCTACTACTCGCGGCTCGTGAATCACTCGGGTGCCGTTGGGTGAGTTGTAACATGTAACAGGCAGACCCCATCGGACCGTCCCGTATGCTTGGATCGCTGAAAAACTTCAGATCGGCAGCCCAAGCACGATCCGCGTCTAACTGCACCGGGTCAAAAGGTGCATATAACCGGCTTGACCTTGCTGCTTTGCCCGTGCCGTTGGCGCGGACGACGCGGGCGTGGGCGATCGCTGCGGAGTTGGGGCGCAACCAAGCCGCGCCCGAGAGCTTGAGGCGGTGGGGGAGGACGTGGCGGCGGCCGCTTTCGATCAGGCCGGAGCCGACGCCGCGTAAATCTTGCGGCGGCTGAGTGATAGATTAGTAACCCCTCGATTGCTTTAGCGTGAACCGGAAAGCAACCGGTTGACGTGAAGACTAATGAGCCGCATTGGTGTGCGCATGCAAAGTTTCATGGTCGAGGTTCCAGGCGAGGTCATCGACTCGCTCCGCGTGCCGACTGCGGAGGCTCCGGGTCGCGTGAAACGCGAGCTGGCGGTGCGGCTTTACCAAAAGGGTCTGCTCACCTTCGGCAAGGCGCGGGCCCTCGCGGAGCAGTCGAAATGGGCGTTTCACGAACTGCTCGCCGCGGAGGGAATCGCGCGGCGCTACGACGAAGCGGACCTCGCCGCCGACGAGCAAGCGCTCGGGCGTCTGCCTTGATCGTCGTTGCAAATTCGTCCGTGCTCATTGCGCTCGGGAGTCTCGGGCGACTCGACTTGTTGCAACGGCGATTCCCCGACGGGATCGTCATTCCGAATGCCGTGTGGCAGGAAGTCGTGGCCACCGGAGCTGACCGGCCCGGTGCCGTTGCCGTTTCAGCCGCAAAATGGATTACTGTCGAAGCTGTGAGCGACAGAGCGCGCGTCGATGGATTTGCCAGCCAGCTTGACCTTGGGGAATCGGAGGCGCTGGCACTGGCGACCGAGAAAGGCGCGGGAATTGTGCTGCTGGACGAAAAGGACGCGAGGCAGATGGCCGAGCACATCGGGCTGGTGCCGCTCGGCACCGTGGGAATTTTGATCTGGGCGCGGCGAAATGGTCTCATTGCCAATCTGCGCTTGGAACTGGATGCGCTGCGCGAACGGGGAAAGTTTCGCGTGAGCGAATCGCTTTACGCGGCCGCACTGCGTGCGGTCGGCGAAACGTAGCGCGGATTTCACCGCGAATGCGCCTCGGCGGTGAGCTGGTTTACGACTGAGGCGCGCCAGCGTGCCGTCACTCCACGTTGCGATCCGGCGTGGCGGTCAAGCGTTCACCCCTGGCCATTTTCGGCTCGGCGAGCGGACGCAGGCTTCGAACCGGCAGCGCTCGAACGCGGCGCGGGGTCTTCGCGCCGCCGAACGGCCCGACGCGGCCGTTGCCCCGGTTGATCACCTGGTAACAGGCCCCGGGAAACTCGCGTCGCAGTTTGCGCGCCATGGCGCAGCGAGAACGGCGCGCGAGCGGTCCGTCAAGTGATAGATTATCAACCTGACCCCATCGGATGCTCCCCCGACCACTCGGTGTTCACCGGTGCCCGGAGTGGGGGGCGAACCCACAAGACTTTCGTCGGTAGATTTTGAGATTATAGAAAGTCGCCGTCAGGAGCAGCGTATCCTGTTAGTGCTTACGTTGGCGACTTGCGACGGATTTGACTCCCGTGTTTGGACAAGTGCCAACCTGATTGTGGGGTGTATGGGATGGACTTTCGGCGTGGGGTGGCGATGGTGGTGGCGTGATTACTTAGCACCATGAAACGAACCGTCCTCTCCGTCTTACTCATCATTCTTAGCGTGTTGATTTCGTCATGCGCGACGATAACGGCACGAAAGATTACCCTGACTCAGTTTGAGACCGGTGAAGTTCTCCGAGGAACCGTCAATACCCTCTCAGGCGTCGTTACCATCACCATGCCAGACGGCGACGTTTTACAGGGGAAAGCTCAAACACAGGAGAGCCGTGGCATCGCGTATGCCCTGCTGAAAAGCTCCACGAGCAAACTCATGATGGAACTCAATGTGACCTTGGGAGATGTATCAGGCTTCGGCGAAGCACAGACCAATACTGGCAAGCGATACCGAGTTCAGTTTTGAGCGAATGCGTTACGCGTTACGTTGGCGACTTGCGACTGACTTGGTTGGAGTTGTTTGGACAAGTGCCAACCTGTGAGATGAGGTTTTGTCGGCGGAGGGGGAACGACTGACGACGACCGCGACGACACGTTTCATCGGGGGTTTCCAGCGTGTCGGTGATTTTCGCGTGGGCTAATGGTAGTGAGCGGCACGCGCGTCCGGTGGAAATGATTCTTGCCATACTCGTTCATACCCGTATAATGCGCGTATGAGCTCCATCCAAATTGACGACCAAGTCTTCGCGGAGCTTGGACGCCGCGCCATCGGATTCAACGTCACCCCGAACGATGTGCTCCGACGCATCCTCGACATCCCGACGGCATCCGCATCCCAAATACTCGCAAAGGCAGTTGAGCCACCACCCGGTGTGCCCGCTCCTCACACGCTTACCGAGTTTATCAGGAGCGAGCGATTCCAGCGACACCACCAGACGATTGACCGCTTTCTTGTCATCCTCGGCTGGCTCCACTCCACCCACCCAAAACAGTTCGCCGACGCCGCACTCGGATTTCAACGCGGCAAACGGCTCTATTTCGCCAAGTCCGAGAAGGACATTCTCGACAACGGCGAGAACGTCACAGCCAAACCTATTCCGCAGTCACCGTTTTGGGCACTCACGACGCTCGACAACAAGTCTAAACGTCTGGTTCTCGATGATATACTGCGAGCACTTAGTTACTCACGCGGCGACATTAATATCGTGCTCGCAGAACTCCCGGATTCCGGCATTCGTCGCAGTCACGGCCGCGCACGACTTCTTGGGTCCCTCCAACTATGACCGCAACGCCTAACCATGCGGTTATCTTGGCAGCTTTTTGCACTGATCATTGTCATTCTCGCAATTTTTGGCTGATGGGGGCGATATTCGTAATATTCCCATATGACGACCGAGCCAACCTAAAGTAAAGCAGGTCGCGAGGAAGCCAAAACGCGGTAAGGACGAATAACACTGTTCGGCAAAAAAATGCAGGCGCACGTACAAGAGTTCATTAACGCCGGGACCCTTGCTGCTGATGACGTTTCGGCGGCCGAGAATGCGCTACGACGCATTCCGACAGCATTCTACCGTTGGTTACACGAGAAGCGGCCATCCTCTTTTGCGTTTCTCTCG
>CAYVDZ010000063.1:3448-13643 GCA_964450575.1 uncultured Opitutus sp. | reverse complement strand
AGCGCAGCGACGAAGCAATCCATCGAGCTGGATCGCCACGCCCTCGTTCCTCGGGTTCGAGATGACAAATCAGAGGGTGAAATATCCGGGCTGGCGGGGCGCCGCCCTGAGGTTCCGGAGCGCGACCGGTGGCGTCCTCGCACTTGATGGCGCGAATTCGAGTTGACTGCGTCAGACAACTAAACATCTATATGACTTTGGTTCGTGATGAATACCCCCATTACACCCTTGGCCCTGGACCCGCGGTTGCCGCTCTATCATCGCGTGCGTGATGCGCTGAGTGCGGAGATCGCCTCCCATCGCTTTCGTCCGTCGGTGCCGATTCCATCGGAGACCGAATTGGCTGAGGCCCATGGCGTCTCCATTGGGACGGTGAGAAAGGCCATTGATTCACTGGTGGCGGACGGTGTACTCGAGCGGTTTCAAGGGCGCGGCACATTTGTCCGTCGGCCCGATTTCCAATCGTCGTTCCTGCGTTTCTTCCGCTTTGTCGATGCCGACGGCGCCACTCACGTACCCACAAGTCGAATCCTGAAGCGCGAGGTCACGGCGATGCCCGCCAACCTTGCCACCGTTTTCAAGGTGCCCGGCGGGACGGAGGCGATTCGCTTGTCGCGGCTCCGGTTGATCAAGGAGAAGCCCATGATGTTGGAAGACATCTGGCTGCCCCATGATCGTTTCAAGGCGTTGCTGGAAATCGATCCCCGGGAGTTTGGCGATCTGCTTTATCCCTTATATGAACAATACTGCGGCGTGTCCGTGGCCTCCGCGCAAGAGACGCTCAGCGCCGAGGCGGTGGGAGCGCGGCAGGCCCGCCTGCTGGAACTCACCGTCGGGGCGCCCGTCATCGTCGTCGATCGGTTGGCGCTGAGCGCGGACCGACAGCCGCTCGAGTGGCGGCAATCGCGCGGCCGCGCCGATCAATTTCGTTATCAGGTCGAGATCCGGTAAGCGAATCACCGCTGACAGTTTCTCCGCCATTTACCGCGCCAGACACCCCGGCCTGTCGCCGCCGTTGTTTTTCGCTTACCCCATCCCACTCCTTTGGCTTTGCCCTTTTTTCGCTGGTATCACGATGGCTCCAAGACGGAGCGTCGGACCTTCTGGTCCTGCTTCGGCGGCTGGGCGCTGGATGCATTCGACGTGCAGATGTTCAGCGTCGCCGTGCCGGTGCTCGTCGTGGCGCTCAGCCTGGAAAATTCCGAAGTCGGTGCGATTGGCAGTGTCGCCCTGCTCACCTCGGCGCTCGGCGGCTGGATCGCCGGCGCGTTATCAGATCGCTATGGGCGCGGCCGCGTGCTGCAGGTGACCATTTTGTGGTTCTCGGTTTTCACGTTTCTCTGTGCCTTCGCGCAAAATGGCACGCAACTGCTGGTGTTGCGGGCGCTGCAGGGGATCGGGTTCGGCGGGGAGTGGGCCGCAGGCGCGGTGCTCCTGGCGGAAGTGATTCGGCCGGAAAACCGGGGCAAGGCGCTCGGCACCGTCCAAAGCGCATGGGCCGTCGGCTGGGGTGGCGCCGTACTCCTGTCTACAGTATTATTTATCTGGGTACCGTCCGACCTTGGCTGGCGGTTACTTTTTGGCGCCGGCCTGTTGCCGGCGCTGTTCATCATCTATATTCGCCGGGCGATTCCTGATCCGCCGCGAAACCCAGGCGCCATGCCACTCGCGGCCCGTCCGAGGCTGCCACTATTTGGAATATTTTCCAAAGACGTGCTGCGGATGACCCTCGCGGGCACGCTCCTGGGAGTCGGTGCGCATGGCGGTTACTATGCACTGATGACTTGGCTCCCGATGTTCCTGAAGACGGAGCGCAACCTGTCGGTGCTCGGCACCGGCGGCTATTTGGTAGTGATCATTATAGCGTTCTGGTGCGGTTGTATTGTCAGCGCGCATCTGCTTGACCGGATAGGTCGCCGGCGCAATATCATGTTTTTTGCCGTGTGCTGCGTCGCCACGGTGCTGGGTTACCTTTTTCTGCCGCTCACGAATGGGCAGATGCTGGCGCTCGGGTTTCCCCTGGGGTTTTTCGCCGCGGGTATTCCGGCCAGTATGGGAGCGTTGTTCAATGAACTCTATCCGGCGGGAATTCGAGGGACGGGCGTGGGGTTCTGCTATAACTTCGGGCGTATCGCCTCCGCGGCGTTTCCCTGGCTGGTGGGCCACATGAGTGAATCCATGCCGCTGGGACGCGCGATCGGCATTGATGCGGGGATGGCGTATGCCTTGGTGATCGTTGCGGTCCTCGCGTTACCGGAGACGAAAGGCCGGCGGCTCGAACCGATCGCAGCCGCGAACGTCGCCGCGCCTGCCTCACGCCCCGCGTCCGTTCGGTGTGCCTAAACATGACGGCGCGCGCCTTATCATCTCCTCGTCGATTCTGCGGTGATCTCCAACGTTGGTTGCTTCTGGTGCTGGCGATTTCCGCCCCGTGGGTCGGAGCCCGCGAAGCAGAGCCTGATTCTCGTTCCGTTCTTCCCCCAACCGCTGTGGATACCCACGCTCATATTTTCGAACGCGACGCCGGACCGCTCGCCGGCCGGCGCTATGTACCCGACTACGCCGCCACGGCGGCGGATCTTTTGCAGCGCCTGGATGCGCATCAGATATCGCACGGGGTGTTGGTGCAACCGAGTTTTCTTCGCACCGATAACAGCCTCCTGCTCGCCGCTCTTCGCGAACACCCGGGACGCCTGCGCGGCATCGTGGTGGTAGAGCCCGGGATTGCTCCAGCGGAACTCGCCCGGATGGATGGCGAAGGCGTGGTGGGCATCCGACTGAACCTGATGGGACTCCCGCTCCCCGCGCTCGAGTCCGCCCCATGGGCCGCGTTCCTCTGCGAATTGAAAAGACTCAACTGGCTGGTCGAGATCCACTGTGAAGCACGCGACTTGCCTCCGGTCGTGGGACCGCTGCTCGCGGCGGGCCTGAATGTGGTGGTCGATCATTTTGGCCGGCCGGATCCGGCGCTCGGGGTGCAGGATCCGGGCTTCCGCTATCTGTTGACGCAAGCCCACACCCGGCAACTTTGGGTCAAATTATCCGGCGCCTATCGCAATGGTCCCGAGGGCATCGGCGATGCGGTTGCCGATGTAGCGGCTCCCTTGCTGCTCGGGGCGTTCGGCGCGGAGCACCTTTTGTGGGGCAGCGACTGGCCGCACACCCAATTTGAACAAGCCGAGGAGTATTCCGAAGCCCGCGCCCAACTCGACCGCTGGGTTCCGAACCCGGCGGAGCGGGCCACCATCCTGCGCACCACACCTGGCCGGCTCTTTCGCTTTCAACCCGCATCGAACGCGCCTCGCGACTGATTTTCCCACCACAACGAAACCCCATCATGAAACATCGTCCGCCCAATCCTCGATTGAACCTCCACCGTCTCGCGCTCCTCGCCCTGTGGACCGTCTTATCGGCTTCAGCCCAAGCCCAAGCGATAAGTCCAGCTGCCGTACCGCCGGGGACGCGGAGCCCGACCGATACCACAGCGGCGGTCATCAAGCTGGAAAGCTTTAACGTCTCCGGTTCGTTGATCGCCGGAGCCAGCACTTTCACCTCACCGACGCCGGTCCTCGTCATTGATCAGGCGGACCTGCTCGCCGCTTCCCCCGTCAATCTCGCGGAAGGGTTGAAACAACTTCCGTCGATCGCTCCCGGTGGCGGCCAGACCAACGGCGGCGGCACGGGTAACAGCAGCGCCAACTTCCTCAATTTGCGCGGCCTCGGCGAAACGCGCACGCTCATCCTGCTCGATGGTCGCCGCTACACGCCCAGTGGCTCGACCGGACTGGTCGACGTTAACCTTATTCCGCAGGGTCTCGTCCACCATGTGGACGTCATCAACGGCGGCGCCTCGGCCGCCTATGGCTCCGATGCCGTCGGCGGAGTCGTGAATTTCGTCCTCAATAAAGACTTCACCGGCCTCACTGTGACTGCTCTCACGGGCATGGCGCAAGAGGGCGACAATATAGAATACAAAACGTCGCTCACCTACGGCACGCCGTATCTGGGTGGTCGTGGCCATTTTGTCTTCAGCGGCGAGTATGCGAACAGTAAAGGCGTCAACGGTGACGGCCGCGATTCCCGCACCAGCGAGGACAACCAGATTCCCGATCCCGCCAACCGGACAATGTTGGTGCGAGCCAATGATATTCGCACGCCGTATACTCCAGGTGGACATATCGTCACGGGCGCGGGCGGCACGGCGGCCAATAACGCCTCGTTCCGCGGGATCCTGTTTGGGCCTGGCGGAGTGCAGCGTCCTTACGATTACGGTACCCTTTCCAACACCATCGGCACCACCGCGGGATTCCAAAACGGCGGCGACGGTTTCCGCGTCGGCACCTCGCAAGAGATCGTTCGCCCGCTCGAGCGAAAGAACCTGTTTGCGCGGACCGATTTCAAACTCCGCGACCACCTCACCGTTTTCGTCGAGGGCTCTTACGCCGAGTCCCAAATGAAGAACCAGAACAGTCCGACCACGCACACGATGACCATTCGGCGGGAAAATCCGTTCCTCGCGCAAGTCGCGCCCGCCCTGGTGGCTCAAATGACCACGCTCAGCGTCACGACCTTGACCATGAATCGCCTCACGCTCGAGCGCGGTCTGACTGAGTCACATGTCAGTGACACGAACGTCCGCGGCCTCGCTGGATTTGTCGCGCAGCTCGGCGACTGGAAGTGGGAAACGTCCTACCAATGGGGTCGCAACGACCTCAGCATTCCCGTAACGAATAATCTCATCACCGCCCGCATGGCCGTAGCCGTCGATTCGATTTTGGTCAACGGGCAGATTGTCCCACGGGCGGCCGCGGCTAATCCCGGCAGCGTCGCCTTCAATCCATTTGGGGTGGGCGCGCCGTCGGTCGCCGCGCTTGACTATGTCATGGGAAGATCGGAGTTCGACGACGTCACAACGCAGCACGTCGCCGACACAACCATTACCGGTGATTTGTTCAATCTCCCGGCGGGCGCTGTCGGCGCCGCCGTTGGTGCCCACTGGCGCAAGCTCACGACGACCACGACGCCCAATGCGCTCTCGGTGGCAAACGCGTATCGATTGGCAAATACACAGCCCTTCTTCGGCGAATACACCATCATGGAAGAGTTTGCCGAGTTACAGGTGCCCATCCTGAAGGACGCGGCGCTCGCGAAGCGGCTTAACGTCAATGTCGCCGCCCGTCACACCGATTATTCGACCACCGGAAGCGTCACAACGTGGAAGGCCGGATTGGTCTGGCAAATCAACAGCGATCTCCGCCTCCGCGCCGCGCGCTCCCGCGATATCCGTGCGCCCAACCTCAACGAGCTCTTCTCGCGGGGACGCCAAACCAACGCGGTCATCGATGACACCGGCCCCGGCGGGACCGGGCAGTTTTACTCGGGCGTGCCGAACATCGCCACCGGCAACCTCAATCTCAAACCCGAGGTCGCTGATTCGTCGGTGATCGGATTTGTTTACCAACCTTCGGGTTTGAAAGGCCTGAGCCTCGCCATGGATTTCTATACAACGAGAATCGATGATGCCATCTTTGTGGCGGGCGGCGCCATTGCGGTGCGCGAGTGCAATGAAGACCCCAACTCGCCCCTTTGTGCCTTCGTCACCCGCGGACCCACCGCGGCCAGTCCGCGCGCTGTCATCCGAACCCAGAACTCACCGGTTAATCTGAACTCCGAACTCTCCACCGGACTCGACTTCGAGGTGAGCTACCGGGTTCCGCTTTCGAACTGGTTCGCCAACAGCCAGCCCGGCAATCTTGTCGTGCGGGCCATCGCCGGTTATATTGACGAATATTCCGCGGTTTCACCGCTCGCGCCTACCATCAACTGGGCGGGCAACGGTCGAGCTACCCCGCAGGGGCCGGCACTCCCGCGGGTGCGCGGCAATTTGTCCTTCAATCACATCCGCGGCTCGTTCGCCACCTTTCTCCAGATGCGATACATCGGCGGGATGACATGGGATAAGACCCGGCTACTCGGCGTCACCACTGATTACAACAACGTACCATCAACCGCTTACTTCGATGGTCAAATCGGCTATCGGACGCAGGTTTTGGGACGCGACACTGAGATTTACCTCAATGTCGCGAACATCCTCGATCGCGAGCCCACTTACGCGCCGCGCAATACGGGCGCGACGCCACTACCGACCGATCCCGGCCTGTTCGATCAGGTTGGTCGCATGTTTCGACTCGGAATCAAGACACGTTTCTAAGTAATCGCCACCACGATAATTTCGACTCCATCGCCATGACACGTGAACCGCGTAATCAGGGTGAGACTCACCTCTCGCGTGTCGTGTCTATGGTTCGTCGTTTACCTTCAACCCCATCCAAGCTGGCGGGGCCAAGGGCGCCCTGGCTAAGCGTGGGTTTAAGCGTTTTGACGTGGTTTGCCCTCCCGACTTTGAGCTTAACGGCGGCGAACTCCTCCGGGATTACATTGCCGGCCGGAGACGCGAAGCTGGCCCTGGCCCGTTCGCCGATCGATCGGCGGGACCGACCTGTCCTCGGCGCGGAGACGGCTGGAATCGTGGTCGTGGAAGTGACGAGCTTCAAGTGCAGTCACTGCCGTACGTTTCACGAGACGGTTTTCCCGACATTACGCCGGCAGTATATAGAGACGGGAAAAGCCCAGTGGGTCGTGCTCAATGCGTCCGATAATGCCGGCGAAAAGTCAGGCAAAATTTACGCGATTGCTCGCTGTGCACTGCGCCAAGATAAGTATTGGGAAATCCTGGACAACCTCTTTCAGTTGGCGAACCGGCCCTCCAGCATCTTGGAGGCAATGATTCTGAAGAGTCCGCTGATCGACCGCGGTGAGATGGAGGTCTGCCTGCGCGAGCCAACGATCCGTCACGCCGTCGTGCGAGATTTCACTGAATATAGCCGGCTCAAGGTCCGTGGCACGCCGACCTTTTTAATCACCAAGATCGCGAGCAACGGCCAGCGGACCGAGACCACCATCGCCGGAGCGCAAACGCTGGAGTACTTTCTGCGAGTGCTGGAGGAGCTGCTCAAAATGCCCTAGGCTGGAGGTGTTCTCTTTTCATTTTAATCATGCGAAGTCCATTATATAACGTGCTGAAAGCCGGCAGAGCCGTGCGTCTGCGTCGCATGGTCGATTTGGTCCTCATCGCACTCCTCGCCGGAATAATCTGCGACTGGTTCCGTTCGGACAGCCGGCTCATCTTTTCCCGACCGCTCCCCGTATTTCACCCTTCGTCGACCTCCGCTCGATGAACTATACGGACATGAGCTCGAAACGCCTGACCCCGGAATTTACGACAATTATCCGCTGCGTCGTCGGTGCGGTCTTTCTGCCGGCGGGTGCCCTCAAGCTCGCGGACCCGGCCAGCTTCTATTCGGACCTGCTGGCCTATGAGGTGACATTGCCTGACTTTATGTTCCGCGTCATCGCGGTCGCGTTTCCCTGGCTGGAAGTACTCTGCGGCGGCGCGTTACTCGCCAATCGATGGATCGAGACGGTCGGCTTCCTCGTGGTCGCGATCGGCTTGATCTTCGTCGGGATGCTGGGACAGGCAGTGTGGCGTGGACTGAATTTGAATTGCGGCTGCTTCGGAGTGACCTCCGCCGGATGGTTCAACCATCCGATCACGGCGCTCGGACGCGCGGCGCTGCTCCTCGGCGGATCTGTTTGGTGGTTGCTGCGAATCACCGCAGCTCAATCCGCTAAAATAGTCCCAGCCGCTCCCGTATATCATATCGAAGTTTCTCCGTCCTGAGCCACTCGCATTCTACCCAATTGGGCCAGTTCGTTTACTCTGCTTCTCATGTCCCTACCCGCCCTTGAACCCCACCGTACCGGGGTGGCTACACCCAGCGATCTGTTGAGTGCGCGACCCCCGGGCTTTTTCCGCCGGATTTCGCTCGCGCAATGGATGGCCCTGGCCGCAGGTGGCGGAGTCGTCCTCGGATTGGTCGCGCCCGAGGTCGCGCCCAACCTGAAGTTCATCAGTGATATTTTTCTGCGTCTGATTCGAGCGATCATCGCTCCCGTCCTATTCGGCGTGCTGGTGCGCGCCGTCGGTGGCGTGGGCGGCATGAAGGACCTTGGCCGGCTCGGTTGGAAGTCTCTGGTTTTCTTCGAGGTCGCGACCACGGTCGCCCTCCTGCTCGGCTGGTTTACAGCGGTGCTTTTTCGCCCCGGTGACAACGTGACCCTGGCAGCACACGCCGCCCCCGCGGTTCAGCCCCTCTCCTTTTCGACTGTCGTCGTGAACGCGTTTCCCACGAGCATCGTCGACGCCATGGCTCGGGGCGACGTGCTGCAGATTGTCGTATTCTGTTTCATCTTCGGGGTCGCGTGCTTGTCCGTTGGCGAGAAAGCCAAACCCGTACTCGTGCTGGCGGATTCCGTCGTGGCGGTGGCCTTCCGCTTCACGCACCTGATCATGTATCTCGCACCCGCGGCCGTTTTTGCGGCCATGGCCGGCACCGTCGCCTCGGGTGGCACGGATGTCCTTGTCGGCTTGTTGCGCCTCTTTGCCACTTCCTGGGCCGCGGAGATTCTCTTCCTTGTTATCTTCCTCGGCGGATCACTCCTCTTATTCGGAGTACCGCTGCGTCGGTTTATTCATTTCGCACGCGAGCCCTTCCTCATCGCGTTCGGTACCACCTCCAGCGCAGCCGCCTTGCCCCAGACGCTCGAGAACATGGAACGTTTCGGTATACCCAACCGTGTTCTCGGGGTCGTCGCGCCACTCAGTCTCAGCCTCAATCTCTGCGGCAGTACGCTCTTCCTCGGGCTCGCCACCCTTTTCGTCGCCCAAGCCGCAAACGTTCCGCTCTCGTTTGATCAACAACTGCTGATTCTTCTCACCCTCAAACTCACGAGCAAGGGCGTAGCCGGAATCCCACGCGCCAATTTCGTCGTGCTCACCGCTCTGTTCCAGAGCTTTGGACTGCCACTTGAGGGCCTCGGCTTGCTGCTCGGAATCGATGCCTTGATCGATCCCATTCGCACCAGCGTAAACGTTATCGGACATTGCGCTGCGCCAGCCGTGGTGGCTCGCTGGGAAGGCGTGCAGTTCCCGCGCCATCTCGAGGCCGTGGCACTCTCCCCAATGACGCCGGTGGCCCAACCGCCGGCGGGTTGATGCGACTCCCGTCCGCGCCTCGTTCGTCCGCGATCAGCGAGCGGAACGGATGATTTTAAGCTCGTCATTGCCCAGCCACCAGCGATCTCCATAACGACTACACGCGCCCTTTCCACCACGCGTGCTTCCCCACCCCTCCGCCCGCTGCCCCGCCCTTCGACGCATCATGTCGCTCCTGCCGCTCTTTGATCTTTCGTTAATCGCCAGGGCTAGCCGCCCCGCACTCGAATGCGAGACAGCCAACGGGACGCGGACCGAGTTTACTTTCGGCGATCTCGAAACCCGCAGTAACCAACTTTCGCATACGCTGCGGGCTCGCGGCCTGCAGGCCGGCAATCGCGTGGCTTTCTTCCTGCAAAACCGGATCGAGGTCATCGACCTCTGGATCGCCGGAGCGAAACTCGGGCTGATCATCGTGCCGATCAACGTGCTCTACCGGGAGCGCGAACTCACCCATATCCTGCGCGACGCCGAGCCCACTGCCGTGGTGACCTCCCGCGATCTGGCGGCCTTCCTTCCCGTCGACGTCACGGTGTGGGATGTCGATGCGCTCGCCACGGAAGCCATCGATCAAGCAACAAACCGCGTTTCCGTTCCCGCTGACGCCGCTACGCCAATGGCGCTGATCTACACCTCGGGGACAACCGGTGCGTCCAAGGGCGCCGTACTCACCCAAGGGAACTTCGCGACGAACGCCCTCACTCTCGTCACCGCCTGGGACATCACCGGCGCCGACCGCTATCTCGCCACGTTGCCTCTTTTTCACGTGCACGGTCTGGCGAATGGGCTGCACTGCTGGCTTTTCAGCGGCTGCCACCTGCGGCTGCTGGAACGTTTCGAGCACGCCAAAGCAGCGTCATGGTTTAATGAATACCAGCCGACGCTCTTCTTCGGCGTACCGGCAATGTTCATCCGCCTGCTCGAGTTGCCCGTCGACCAAGCCCAGGCCATAGGCGCCCGCTTGCGCTTGGCGGTATCCGGCTCGGCCCCGCTGCCCGCCGAAGTCCACGAGAAGTTCCGCCAGCTCTACGGCTCGGTCATTCTCGAGCGATACGGCATGACCGAAACGCTGATGAACAT
>CAYVDZ010000063.1:0-3438 GCA_964450575.1 uncultured Opitutus sp. | reverse complement strand
CTTGACCCAGACTTCACCGGGGGCGCCGTCCGGGACCGCGGCGCCGGCTTCATTGCAGATGCGGACCGCGACATGCGCGAGCGGCAGGCCGACGGTGCCGCGGTCCCGGACGGCACCACCGGTGAAGTCTGGGTCAAGGGACCGAATGTGTGCGCCGGATACTGGCGGCGTCCCGAAGCGACGGCGACCGCCTGGCGCGATGGCTGGTTCCTCACGGGCGACATCGGCGTGCGCGCACCGGATGGCTATATCACATTACAAGGGCGGCGCAGCGATCTTATTATTTCGGGTGGTTTCAATATCTATCCCCGCGAGATCGAAGAATTGATTCTCGAACAACCGGGCGTGCGCGAAGCCACCGTGGTGGGTGCGCCCGATCCGGTGCGAGGCGAGGTGCCGGTGGCGTACGTGGTCGTGGATACGACGTTGTTCGACGAGGCCAGGGTGACCGCGCATCTACGCACCCAGCTCGCCTCGTTCAAGCAACCGCGCGGGTTCGTCCAACTCGACGCCCTCCCGCGCACCGCATTGGGAAAAGTCCAAAAACGGCTTCTGCCTGCCTGGAAGGAATAACGCCCATGATCATCTACGGCGTCGCCCTCCTCGCGTTGTGTTGTCTCGCAGGACTGATCATAGGCGAAGGCCTGGGTCTTCTGCTAGGCGTGAAGGCCAATGTGGGCGGCGTCGGCTTCGCGATGCTGCTTCTGATCTTTCTCACCGGCTGGCTGTATCGAAACGGCCGCTTCAAGCCCTTGTCGTCGGGCGGCATCGCATTCTGGAGCGGGATGTATCTTCCCATTGTGGTCGCGATGGCGGCACAGCAAAATGTCGTCGGCGCCCTCAAAGGCGGGCCGCTGGCCATCATCGCGGGCGTCAGTGGCGTCGCACTGAGTTTTGCGCTGGTGCCCGTGATCGCCCGGATCGGCCAACCGAAAAAACCCGGAGAAAAACCCACTCCGCATGAGGTGCTGGAGGAACGCCAGTGATCGACCTGTTCCGCGACGTTCTCATCAAGAATGGCCTGCTCACCGGTTTTGCCGTGGTGGGCGGCCTCACTTGGTTTTCCTATCTGATTTCGGATCGGCTCACCCGCGGACGCGTCCACGGTTCCGCCATCGCCGTATTTGCCGGACTGGTACTGGCCTATATTGGCGGAGTGTTTGCCGAAGGAAAAAACGGCATCGCAGACGTCCCGGTCTTTGCGGGGATCGGGCTCATGGGTGGTGCCATGCTGCGCGACTTCGCCATCGTGGCCACCGCGTTCGGCGCGAGCTTCGAAGACCTGAGGAAGTCCGGATTACCGGTGGTCGTTTCCCTCTTCGCGGGCGTCATCGGCTCCTTCATGTGTGGCGCGATCACCGCCGTGGCTTTCGGCTATACCGATGCCATCAGCATCGCGACCCTCGGAGCCGGAACGGTTACCTATATTGTCGGCCCGGTGACCGGCGCCGCCTTGGGCGCGAGCTCGGATGTTATAGCATTAAGCATCGCCGCGGGGCTGATCAAAGCGATTCTCGTCATGATTGCGACGCCGATGGTGGCAAAGCAGATCGGCTTGGACAATCCCCGCTCCGCGATGATCTTCGGCGGCGCAATGGGCACGAATAGCGGAGTCGCGGCCGGCCTGGCCGCCACCGATCCGAAGCTCGTCCCGTATGGGGTGATGGCAGCCACCTTTTATACAGGACTCGGATGCTTGCTTGCCCCCTCGGTCCTCTATCTCGCCACCCGTTTGGTCTTTCCCCCTATTTAAGCCGGAATTTTCACGCCTACTCGTAGCGATGCGGCAGGCTGTATTTCATCTGTCATGACGAGACGCAAAGCGTCGTGGCCATCCAGCTGGCTCACCACGCCCGGCGACCGGGCTCGTGATGACAACAGATGAGTTCACCAGAAAAAGCGCAGGGCGGGCCACAGACCCGCCCTACTTCAATCCATCTAACTCGATTGCCGCGACCTCGTTCCTCGGGCTCGCAATAACAATGGAAGGTGTTAATTTTACAGCCTAAGCCAGTTCGGGCACCGCCTCCCTCCCTCCGCCAGCTCAATCTCCCCATGAAAACGTCTCTCCTCCGGTTCGTCGCGTTCGCCTTATTGTCCATCACGCCCGTTCTCGCTCAGGCCGCCAGCACGGACGAAGCCGCAAAACGCTGGGCGCAGTATGAACCCTCGTTCGTCGCCTTCGCGGAAGCAGACCGCGCGACGCCGCCCGTGAAGGGCGGCATCCTCGTGCTCGGCAGCAGTATTTTTAGGCAATGGACGAACGTGGCCGAACAAATGGCGCCGCTCCCGGTGCTCAACCGGGCATTTGGCGGTTCGCGCACGGGTGACCAGCTTGCGCGCTTCGATCAAGTGGTGCTGCCGTATGCGCCCAAAGTCATCTTATATTACTGCGGCAGCAACGATCTGAAGATGGCTCAGGCGGACGCGCCCGAAGTGATCTTCGGCCGTTTCCGTGCGTTCTCCGAACGCGTGCGCGCGACCTTGCCCGAAACCCGCATCATTTATGTTTCCAGCACACGCTCACCGGACCGGGTCGAGCGTTGGGAACAGGTCGATCGTTATAATGCCCTGGTCCTCGCCTACTGCGCGGCGACCCCGCATCACACCTATATTGATATCAACCCCGCACTCGTCGACGCCGACGGCCGTCCGCGCCTCGATCTCTACAAGGACGACAAACTCCATTTCCACCCATCTTCCTACGACGAGTTCACCCGCATTATCAAACCGGTACTGAACCGGGTGTGGGCGGAGGCCGAAGCGACGGTTCCAAGGACCAGAGCCTCGCGCTGAGATCGGTCACGCGCCCAGCGGGCAACTTGATCGCAACCCACTTCGCTGACCGCGAATACCGGTTTGCGCCCCATGCTTCCCTCACAAGACTACGCACATGCACCCCACTTCCAATCGATCGCTGTTCCTGGCCTTGGTCTTGACGTGGGCTTGGCTTGCATCGCTGAACTCACTCGCCGCCGAATCGGGTTCGAACCGTCGGCCCAACGTTCTTTTTATCGCCATTGACGATCTGGGGCCGGCACTCGGCTGCTATGGTAATACCGTGGTCAAGACCCCGCACATCGATCGCCTCGCCCGTTCAGGTGTTCGTTTCGCGAGGGCCTATAATCAAATCCCTCTCTGCAACCCGAGCCGCGCGTCCGTCCTCACCGGTTTGCGCCCTGATGTCATCAAAGTCTATGATCTCACGCGGCACTTTCGCGACGAAGTACCCAACGCTCTGACGCTCCCGCAGCGGTTTCGCCAAGCCGGTTGGTGGGCCGGACGCGTCGGGAAGATCTATCATTATAACGTCCCGGCCGGGATTGGAACCAACGGCCTCGATGACGCCGCGTCGTGGGACCATGTCGTCAATCCGAAGGGCCGCGATGTCACGGACGAGCCGCTCTCCCGGGCGCTGCTCGCAGCGGGTCGCCGGGC
>CAYVDZ010000062.1:0-13756 GCA_964450575.1 uncultured Opitutus sp. | reverse complement strand
AGGTGATCTGATCGTTGCCTTGGATCGGCGAGTAGTAGATCACCCCGTGATGGAACTCCCCGCCGGCTCGACATTCGCCACAGAGCGCCAGACAGCCGCACGCTACAGCGGCGTTGACCCAAGTGCGCTGAAGCTGAAATAGACCTCTTACTGCCGCGAGAATGCCTTTCCAACACTCTCGGAGACTCGGTCGACAGGAATGTGACGCTCTCTGTCGGCCGTGATGCACACAAGGCATTCCGGTACCGCGGCGCCCGTTCCGTCGCAGTTGGCGCTTGGCGCGGGCTCGCAGATCTCGCTGAACCCACGTCTCCCTCAACTGCAAGCCGACTTCGACACCCGCTCTGATCGACCGGCTCAGCATGGCATCCTACTCGCCGTGAATTTGGTGAGCGGTGGCGATGAATTCACTCCAAGCGCGCCGCTGGCGGTCCGCGATAGGCTCCCAGTCATAGCGCTCCTCGACGAGTTCGCGCGCCGCCAGTACGATGCGACGACTCAGCTCCTGATCGATCAGCAGAGTGCGGACGGCCTCCGCGAAGTCGGCAGGTGTGTCGGCCAACAGCGCATGACGTCCAGCCTCCAAGTCCAAACCCTCGGCGCCAATCGTTGTTGACACAACGGGTCTGCCGCAGGCGAACGCCTCGAGGATCTTGAGCCGGCTGCCGCCACCAACTCGCAGAGGGACGATCACGACGCTCGACCTCGCGATGTAGGGGTGCACATCGGAAACCTCTCCTGTGACGACGATCTGCCGTGAGCTCCGTGGGGCTTCCTTGATCCAGTCCGGCGGATTGCGCCCAACGATGGTCAGGTTATAATCGGGGAGTGTCCGCAACAATGGATGGACTTGGTCGAGGTACCAACGAATCCCGTCCTGGTTCGCGCGCCAGTCCATCGAACCCACGAACACCAGGCACCCGGTCTCGCTCAGGCCGGGGTCCAGCAATGGATTGCTCTCGAGATCCACGCCGTTAGGCACGACTTCGACCTGGTGGCACCCCCATGAGGAAATCCTACGGGCATCGCGCTCGCTCACCGCCGTCGCGCACGGAATCGAAGAAAACACTCGCTTCTCGAATCGAGCCATTCGCCGAGCCTGCAGCTCGAGAAATACGCGCATCGGAGACCGTGGACGGGACTCCGCCAGGCGCGCCCACACCTCCGACTCGATGTTGTGCCCTGAAACCGACCAGGGAATCTGCCCCCCTGTGCGGTAGATCGCGTACGGGGTCCATTCGCAGTGGACGAGATCGTAGTCATGCTCGTCCAGGAGCGACTTCAACAGGCTGGCGAATGCGCGGTGTCGATGGGAGTACACGGAGTACGGGAGAGAGGAACAGAGGCTGGCCAGCACTCCGGCGTAAAATCGAACGCCCCCCTTGCGAGGAACCTGACTTGTCGCGATGTGAACATTGACTCCCTGCGCCCGAAGGGTCGCGATATCGCCCTCCGCGGCCCCGCTCGCGTGCACGAGCAAATCGATTTCGAAGGAGGGCGCCAGACGCAGGAGCAGGTTCATCGTCCGGATTCGTTTGCCGGTGTTCGCGGGAAGTGGAATTTCCTCGTCGAGCACGAGGATCCGTGGACGATTCAGTGTCACGAGTGAGCCTGGCCTCCCGACGCCAAAGGGCGCCCGCCAATCTGCATGGCCGAGTTCGATCGGATGTGCGTCCAAGGCCGGATCGCCGTGACCCGTCAAGGCGGTGAGTTGGCCCCATGACGCCGGCTTCGGACGACCGGCCCTCGGTGCGGCGGGGCGAGTGTAAGCCGTTCTGCCGTTGGGTTGTAGCGGCTGCTCCCAATTCGACGAGAGATCCTCGGTGCTCAGTCGAGCCCGCGACCGATGGTCCCCGCTGAGAATTCTGCTCCGGGAGGAGCGAGCAGGTCCCGAGCAGGTCAGAACCTCGACGCCACCGGCCGTAAGTGTTTGTCCTGTAGGTACTTGAGAAGGACACACTCGCTTGTTGTCGATGGTCGGGTTTTGGATCTGATTTCGACACTTTCCCGCGCGCGGCAAACGCATATGTGTCAATGCCTTGTGGGGTCCGAATCGCAATCCTTCGGCTCAATCGTCGGTTCTTCTTACGTTTGCGAAGTTGGCTCCGAGCCTCCCACAACAGTCGGGCTGGGAATCGCCACTCTATGCTGTTGGTAATCGTCGCGTTACGCCTGCTCCAGCGTCGAGTCCCTGTCTTGGTGCGGAAAATGCATATAGGTCGTAAGAAGCCAGCGAAAGGCACAGACCTGCCGATCCGCGCGAGAGACTGCCACTGGGTGGCATTGGTCGCAAGAAGCGAGAAGGAGGACGGGTGATGTTTAGACGGGGCAGGACGTTGCTACTGGTGGCGGGGCTACTGACCCTCGCAGGGCAGGCGCACGCCAGTGTGGACGCTTGGTGGGCCATCAACTGGGCGAGCGGCACGGCCACTATCAGGCACAAGATCTTGAACTACAGCCTGACGAATGTCTTCAGCTCCGGCATCACCGGAGCCACGGGCAGGCAGTACGTTACGCAGGTTAGCGCGCCGTATCAGCAGTATGCTCCGGTCTTCTGTGTTGATGTGTTTCACTCCGCGGCGTCCGGCTATGGGTCAAGGTTCAACGTCGAACGGTACACAGGCGCGGATGCGGAAACCGGATGGCGGACGCCGGTAGGGGACGGAGACCAGTACCGGGCCATCGGAGGTCTGTACAAGGCCGCCGCTCTGGTCGATAAATTCGGATCGACTTATTCAACGGACGCCAATAGCGTTCTCCTGGGTGCAAACGCCACAGATAAGAACAACAGGGCGATCGGTCTCAATGTCGCAGTTTGGCGGGCCGCCTACGGGACTAATTTCGTGCTAGAGACCGCCCACGGCATGACCGCCGCCCAGTTCGGCTACTACAACACTTACTTGGCCTACTTCAACCAGGGGCACACGGCCAGTAACTACATTTGGTGGGATAGCAAAGTCAACGATGAAGCCAGTACCAACCAGGACTTCCTGGGGGTCGTTCCTGAGCCGAGCAGCGTGCTCCTTCTCGGTGGGCTCTTGGTTGGATCCGCTCTCGTCTCCCGGCGTCGGAGAAATCGGGCTGCCTGACAGAATCTTGGGATTTTCCGACGGTCTCTGAAGTCCAACGAAACCGTGGGGATCAACCAACGCGCGGGGGGAGCAAAAGATTGCTCCCCCCGTTGTGTTTTGGCTCGGAACTGAGCGCGGTAGAAGGAATCCAGTGTGAAGGAGTGATGGCGATGAGTTCAACACCGGGGATAAGAGGGCTCGCCTGTCGGCTGATGCGCCGGTGCACGGTCCTGTCGCTGTTCCTCGTAGCTTCCCCGCCCCCTCCTGCCGCCGCGTCTATCCACCCAGCAGTATCGCAACAACTCCAGAACCTGCCCGACGGTCAAACCATCACGGTCGTGCTGGAACTCGAGAGTCAGGCAGATATCCTCTCCGCCGATCATGCACTGAAGCGCGAACGGGCGGGTCGCGCGGAACGACACCGTCGGGTGTCTGATGCACTCCAGCGGGCGGCCCGGGCGAGTCAGCCGCCAGTTCTTGAAGCGTTGACCGATCTGCGCGCGCTCGGCCAAGTCACCACCGTCACGCCGTACTGGATCGCCAACGTCATTCGGATTTCCGCGACTCGAGAGGGTATTCTGACCCTGTCCAGCCGCGCGGACATCCGCATGGTGTATCCGCAAGAGAGAGTTCATCTCATTGAGCCGGTCCGGCGCGGGCCGCGAACCCGACCGAGCCTATCCGAGGGATCCCGCGGGGAAGGGATAGGCATCCCACCGGGCCTCGCCGCCATCCAAGCCCCAAGAGTCTGGTTCGAACTCGGAGTGACCGGCCAAGGCGCGCTGGTCGGGAGTCTGGATACGGGGGTGGATGGCCATCATCCGGCCCTGGCGGATCGGTGGCGCGGCAACAACGGCCACCCCTGGCAGGCATGCTGGCTTGACGTCCAGGGGGGCGGCGTCACCTATCCGCGTGACCCGTATGAGCACGGGACGCATGTCATGGGAACAATGACCGGCCGGTCCGATGCGACGGGTGACACCATCGGGGTGGCGTGGGGCGCGCAGTGGATTGCGGCGAATGGCATCGGCAATGACCCCTTCGACCTGGAAACGGACATCATCGCCTGCTTCGAGTGGTTCGCGGATCCGGACGGAGATCTCTCCACCATCGACGACGTCCCTGATGTCATACAAAACTCGTGGGGAGTTTCCGAATGGCAAGGATACGCCGACTGCGCCGACATCTGGAACCTGGTGATCGACAACTGCGAGGCCGCCGGAATCGTCGTCCTCTTCTCCGCTGGAAATAATGGCCCGAGTCCCTCCTCCTTGGACTCTCCTGCCGATCGCGCGACCACCAAGTTCAGTTGCTTCTCCGTCGGTGCGGTCGACGCCACCAATTACGCGTGGCCATTCCCTATCGCCGAATTCTCCAGCCGCGGTCCGTCGCCGTGCACGACCATGCCGGGTTTTCTCATCAAGCCGGAAGTGTGCGCCCCCGGAGTTCGTGTTTACTCCTCTATTCCCGATGGACAGTACGTGGAGCAAGACGGCACCTCCATGTCCGGCCCCCACGTCGCCGGCGTGGTCGCGCTGATGCGATCGGTCAACCCTGACATCGAAGTGGACGCGATCAAGCAGATCCTCATGGACACAGCGCGGGACGAGGGTGCGCCGGGTGAAGACAACGACTACGGATGGGGTTGCATTGATGCCTACGAGGCGGTGCTGAGCTGTCTCGGCGGCGGCTATGGAAGCTGCGCCGGCCAGGTGACCAATTTGGACGGGGGAGGGAGCCCGGTACCGTTTGCCCGAGTGCGCCTGGTCGAGACGAACAACGTATTTACTGCCGATGCGATGGGCTGGTACTGGGGACTCTCCGCCCCTGGAACCTACACGATGGAAGCCTCTCATCCATCGTTCGCTCCGAAACTGCGCTTCCCGGTGATCATTGCGAGTGGGCAACAGAGGACGGAGAACTTCGCGCTCGATGACATCGCGCCCCCGGAGTTTACTGACGTTCTGCAACCGCCGTGGATTGAGAATCCATCCAATCCGATTCCCGTGCGGGTGACCATCACCGACTTCAGCGCCATCACATCTAAAGACCTGATCTGGCGCGTGAGCCCTGCTGCTTGGAACACGACGCCTCTCACGAACGTGGGGGGGACACGGTACGCGGCGAACATTCCGAGCCAACCGCTGGGATCGATCATCTCCTACTACCTTCGCGCAGGAGACGCTGCCGGAAACTCCGCGACCGAACCAGCGAGCGCTCCAAACACGTTCTGGACGATCGAGGTGCTGCCGGTTTACTTCGCGGATGATGCGGAGTCGGACAAGGGCTGGACGCTCTCGCTGACGGGCGACGCACCGGTTGGGCGATGGGTGCGGCAGGATCCGTACGGGACGCGCCTTATTCAAGGAACTTGGGTCGAGCCGCCGGATGACCACACTCCGGAATCAGGCGTGGCGTGCTTTGTGACCGGTGCGGGGGCCGGAAACGGTGAGCCGGACCAATCCGATGTGGACGACGGTTGCGTCAATCTCACGAGTCCTCTGATCGACCTGCACAATGCGGATCGGCCGGTCCTGAGCTACTGGAGATGGTTTGCGCTCATGGGGCTCTACACCGACGGAAGCTTCGAGGCGAAGGTCAGCAGCAACGGAGGCCAGACCTGGACAACCTTGGAGCTCTTGACGCAGAACGCCAGTGCTTGGACCCGGGCTGCCTTCGACCTTCAGTCACGCCTGGCGCTCACTCAGCAGATGCGATTGCGCTTCACCGTCTGCGACACCGCTGAGCCGTCGTTGGTCGAGGGACTGCTGGACGACTTGGTGATCACTTCGACCTCGACAACCTCTGGTGTGGATGCGTCCTCGCCCAGCCTGAGCCTACTCGAACCGATGTGGCCTAATCCGTTCACACGATCTGTGCAGATTCGCCTCCGTCTGCCGCACGCAGGGGAGGCCACCCTGACGGTCTATGACCCCACCGGTCGCCGCGTGCGCGAACTCCTTTCCGGCCCGTTGGACCAGGGGCAGCAGGTCGTCTCCTGGGACGGGCGTGACGACGATGGGTCCCGGGTGGCAGCGGGGCTTTATTTCTGCGCTCTGCGAGGTCGCGGGTTCGCCGCCCAGCAGAAGGTCCTCCTGCTGAAGTGAACCTGCTCACGGTCTCGGCGATCCAAGTCCAGAGCGCTTCCCGAACCATCCCTGCGCGATGACGAACCGACATCTGGACACGAATCGTCCGGCCCCAGCTTTCACGCTGGAACCGGCCGACATTCTGAAGGCTGATGACGGATCCCCTAGGAACCCAGCGACTACCGCGCGGAGCGCCGCTTCCGAAGGGCGCCGACTCCGGCCACGCCGAGAATCAGCGTCAGGAGTGCGACAGAACTCGGCTCGGGGACGGAATCGATTTGGTAATCATCGCCGTAACCGGCGATGAACTGCAACTTGCTGCTCTCACCGCCCGCGTAGTTGGAGAAGCCATCCGGCAGGCGGAGGGTTCTTGTCACCGTGAATCCAGCGGAGAAGTCTGCTCCGTAGATCGTGTAATCCTGAAACCCGTTCTGGGAGAAGTTACCGATGTTGTCACCATTGACAGTGAGGTTATCGACGTACACGATGCCGCTCTGCCCGGAATTCCGCATCGTCATCTGAAACGCGTTCAAGGCTCCCGGGTCGCCCCCCGGCAACACCTTCGAGATCGTCGGCTTGCCGCCGTACGTCGAGGTCACGGTTTGGTTACCATCGAAACTGAAGGTAAACACCGCCGAGGTAGAATAGTAACCGTTCGCCGTCTGGGCCGTCCGGTTGCTCGAAGTCCCGAGATCGTGCTGGCCGACGTAGGTGCCTGAGTTGGACGCATTGTTGTTGACGAATGCTCGGTACCTCACCGATGGCTTGACGGCGGCCGGAACGTCAAAGACCGCAGCACCCAGATTCCACGAGAGTGCGGCTTCGGCCGCAGAGCCCGCACCGACAAGGCCGAGCACCGCAAGGGACAGGACAGCCAGGTTGTTTTTCATCGGGACTCCCGCTCGAGGGTTGATCGCACTTCAATCTGCCATTCGTCTTTGCAACAACCGTGCCGCCGCCTGAAGGCTTGACTAACCTACTGTCCAGTAGAGAGTTGACTGCCCTGCCCTGCCCATTAGGAAACCTCTCTGTTTCTGTAGCCAAAGGCTAACACCAGAGTTCGGTTGTCGGCTGCGGAATGCTGTCGCCATCCTCACAAGTGATCATTTGAGAGCCTGTTACCGTGAGGCTGACCTTTCGCGGCGCACACAGAGATCCCGACATCTGTCACGCGGCCCCTCCTGACCTGAGGCGATGGGTCGGGGATACTCCTTCCTCACCCGCTGGCAACCCGTCGCACGGACAATGGGGTCGCACGCCCGCGTGGTCTCCGGATGGGAACACGATCGCGTACGCGGGCGTCGAGAGTGACGGGAGTCGAAATGTGTATGTGATCGAGTTGATCGATCGCGCGGTGCGGCGTATCGCGCTGACTCAGGGAAATGATGAGTTGAGGCCGCGATGGAGTGCGGATGGAAAGCGAGTGGTTTGCGGAGTCGACGCCGGTCTCGAGATTCTGGAAATAAACTCAGGACGCGCGTTCATCATTTGTGGAAGCGACGGCGGGAGGCTGACGGCGCCGCAGACCGGCGACTGGCGCCGCGATGGAAGTCGAATCGTGTACAACAAGGACAGGCTGTGGACGATCGATCCGAGCGGAAGGAACGATCGCGCGTTGCCGGTCGATGGGATCGTCGCGGAGCAGTGACTGGCGCAGCCCCGCGGAAACTGGGGCTCACGCCTTGATTTGGGCGGATGTGGACTCATCCTCGCTCTCCGGTAACGACGCGTGCGATCAGCGGCCACCCCGGGTGCATCGACGAGGAGCGCAACCGTGTGGATCAGGCTCGTGGTTTCTCTCCTCGTCCTGACATCTGCATGCATCCCTTGGCAACCGGCGGTCGTCGCGATCGGTGGAAGCCTGAGGGCCGATCGTCGTCTGGGGCTCGAATCGCCAGGGCCAACTCGAGACGGACAGTGCGACGTGCCAAGTCCGAATTCAGGGTTCGTCGCCATCGCCGCCCAACAGCACCCACTCGACCAGACGCGTGTCGGCTAACCCCGCTCCTTCTGCGTCGCGTACAGGAGGTACGCCGCTCCGGTGAACAGCACGGCCGCGCTCAGCGCGATGACGGAGAGGTCGGCGGGAAGATTGCGGCCGTCTCGCGTGTCCGATGCCAGGACGTGCGCGAGCCAGAGTGCGATGCCGGCGCCGAGTGGGACGAGGAAGTTGCGGGAAGCCGTTCGGCGTCGAGCCGGCCGCTGCCGAGCTTGCCTTCGTACGGCTCATTCGTTGTCGAGACGAGGCGCGACGGACAAGAGCAGAGCGACCTCGCCGGTGACCATCATCGCCTCGCCCCACGCTGCGTCGCGTCCGCGGTCTCAACCCCCCATCGCTTACAGTCGGCATCCCCGGCTGCGGGCTCGCCCTCGGCCGCGACAGTGCACCAGCCTGATATTGCACCAATATCCCTGGGATCAGGCCTTCCAAGGCCAGGCAAAGGAGCATGCATTGAGCAAACGGGCCAAGCGATCGGATGCACTGGTGTTCTTCGGCGCGACCGGAGATCTTTCCTACAAGAAGATCTTTCCTGCGCTGCAGGCACTGGTCCAGGGAGGCGAACTGGATATGCCGGTCATTGGCGTGGCCCGTGCCGGCTGGACCGTGGATCAACTGCGCGACCATGTCCGTGACAGCCTGGAACATGCCGGCGACGTCGACGAGGCGGCCTTCAAGAAACTCGCCGCGCAGCTGCGCTATGTCGATGGCGACTACGAGGACCCGGGCACGTTCAAAAGCCTCAAGCAGGCACTCGATGGTGTTTCGTCGCCACTGCACTACCTGGCGATCCCGCCGTCGCTGTTCGCCACGGTGGTGCAGGGGCTGGGCCAGTCCGGCTGCGCCGACAATGCGCGAGTGGTCGTTGAAAAGCCGTTCGGGCGAGACCTGGCGTCGGCCAAGGCGCTCAACACGATGCTGCACGAAGTCTTCGACGAGGAGGCGATCTTCCGCATCGACCATTACCTTGGCAAAGAAGCTGTGCAGAACCTGCTGTACTACCGTTTCGCCAATGCTTTCCTGGAGCCGGTGTGGAATCGGATGCACGTCGACAACGTGCAGATCACCATGGCAGAGAACTTTGGCGTGCAGGGCAGGGGCAGTTTCTACGACAGGGTCGGCGCGATCCGGGACGTGGTCCAGAACCACCTGCTGCAGGTGGTCGCGCTGCTGGCGATGGACGCGCCGATCGGCGACGACGCTGCCTCCATCCATGCCGAGAAGCTGCGCCTGTTCCGAGCCATGAAACCGCTGGAGCCCGGCAACGTGGTCCGGGGCCAGTTCAAGGGCTATCGAGACGAAAAGGGAGTGGCGGCGAACTCCAACGTGGAAACCTTTGCTGCGCTCAAGCTGGAAATCGAGACCTGGCGATGGGCGGGCGTGCCGTTCTACATCCGTGCGGGCAAGCAGATGCCGATCACCGCGACCGAAGTCACGGTCGACCTGAAGTGCCCGCCGATGGCGTTGTTCGAAGAAGACCTGCCCGAGCTCATGCAGCCCGAGCACTCCAATTACTTCCGTTTCCGGCTTGGCCCCGAGGTGGTCATCGCCACCGGCGCGCGGGTCAAGCGCAGCGGCGAATCCATGCGCGGCGAGGACGTCGAGCTGGTTGCCCGCCACCAGCGCCTCGGTGATCCGCCACCTTACGTGCGGCTGCTCGGCGATGCCCTTGTGGGCGATGCCGGATTGTTCATCCGCGACGAGGCGGTCGAAGCCGCCTGGCGCGTGGTCGATCCGGTGCTTGACCTGCCCGACCAGGTTGCGCACTACGAGCCCGGGAGCTGGGGGCCGTCCGCGGCGAACGCCATCATCAACAACGGACACTTCTGGTACGCGCCGGAGCCCGAGGACAGCGCGCCGTGCTGATCAGGAACAGCTACAAACTCCATGCTCGCGGCTGAAGCCGACGCTACGAAAAGCCGGAGGGATTCGCGTGACAACTGGGCAAGAAATCGAATTCCTGTTCGATGTAGACAACACGTTATTCGACAACGACCGTTTCAACGACGATCTCGATGAGAGGCTGGAGCGCGATTTCGTCGCGGATGGCCGGAAACGCTATCGCAGCCACCAGGAGGCGCTCCGCGACGCACTCGGACATGCGGACTACCTCGGGGCCGTGCAGCTGCTGCGCGACGCGCAGGATTTCCTCGCGGCGGCGTCCGGTCTCGCCGCGGGGCAACGGGAGCAGCCATGAGCACCCATATCGATCCGCTGGCCGGGAAACCGGCGCCACGTTCGATCCTTGTCGACGTGCCGCGGCTGGTGACGGCGTACTACACCGGTAAACCGGATCCCGCGGAGCCATCGCAGCGGGTTGCCTTCGGGACGTCCGGGCATCGCGGCACGGCGCTGGAAAAAAGTTTCAACGAGGACCATGTGCTGGCGATCACACAGGCGATCTGCAGCTACCGGCGGAAAGAAGGGATCGACGGCCCCCTGTTCCTGGGTTTCGACACCCATGCGCTCTCGGCGCCGGCGTTTGCCAGCGCGCTGGAGGTGCTCGCTGCCAACGACGTCATCGTCATGGTGTCTACCGGGGGGGAGTACACGCCGACCCCCGCGATCTCGCACGCCATCCTGGTACACAACCACGGCCGCAGGCAGGCGCTGGCGGACGGCATCGTCATTACGCCATCGCACAACCCGCCCGACAACGGCGGCTTCAAGTACAACCCGACCCACGGCGGGCCGGCCGACAGCAGCATCACCGGCTGGATCCAGGATGAAGCCAATCGTCTGTTGGAGGCGCGCCTCCAGGGCGTTGATCGCATCACCTACGCCAAAGCATGCAAGGCGGCTGGTACACACGAACACGACTACCTGAGCGCCTATGTCGCCGACCTTGCCCGCGTGGTGGACTTCGAGGCGATCCGTGGGGCCGGCTTGCGCCTGGGAGTGGATCCGCTCGGTGGCGCCGGCGTGCATTACTGGCGGCGGATCGCCGAGCACTACAAGTTCGACCTGGATGTGATCAGCGAAGGGGTCGATCCGCAGTTCGGGTTCATGACCATGGACTGGGACGGCAACATCCGAATGGATCCGTCCTCGGAATATGCGATGCAGCGACTGATCGGACTCACGGACAAGTACGACGTCGCCTTTGCCTGTGATACCGACCATGACCGCCATGGCATCGTCACCCGGGGCAGCGGCCTCTTGCCGCCGAACCACTACCTGTCGGTGATGGTGGATTACCTGTTCGACAACCGGACGCAGTGGCGCAGGTCGGCGGGCGTGGGCAAGACCGTGGTCAGCACCGCGATGCTGGACCGGGTGGCGGCCAGGCTTGGACGCGAGCTATTCGAGGCGCCGGTCGGGTTCAAGTGGTTTGCCCAAGGCCTGTTCGGCGGCTCGCTGGGCTTCGCCGGCGAGGAGAGCGCGGGTGCGTCATTCCTGTGTCGCGATGGCAGCGTTTGGACCACGGACAAGGACGGCATCGTGGCGGCGCTGTTGTCGGCGGAGATCACCGCGCGTCGCGGCCGCGATCCCGGGGAGCTGTATGCGTCCCTGGCGCAGGAATCCGGGGCGATGTTCGCTGATCGCATCGAAGCGCCGGCGAGCGCTCAGCAGAAGAGAACGCTGTCGAAACTGTCGCCCGACAAGATCAAGCTCGACGACCTGGCCGGCGACCTCATCGAAAGCATCATGGACAAGGCGCCTGGCAATAATGCGCCGATTGGCGGCATCAAGGTGGTATCCAAGGGCGGCTGGTTTGCAGCCCGGCCCTCGGGCACCGAGGACATCTACAAGATCTACGCCGAAAGCTTCCGCGACCAGGCGCACCTGGAAAAGATCCTCACCCAGGCGCAGCAAGTCGTCGACAAGACCTTGGGCGGGTAAGGCGCCAGAGCCGCGCGAGCCGTGGACGCGGCGACCGTCACCGCTGCAGCCACCATCGCATCAGACCAGCCATGAACGGCGTCAGTCGCGTGCGATTGCAGGCGTCGGCAGCTTGATGGATCGCCTCGGCCTGGGTCGGGTAGGCGTGGATGACCTTGGCCAGGCTGTTCAGTCCGATCCCGTGGACCATGGCCAAGGTGATTTCACGACGATGACGCTCAGGAGGATGAGAACGATGAGCGCGACGTCGAGTGCTTTTCCCGCCGGCGTGTCGGCGAGATAGTGATCTCGTAGAGCCGCGCCCGTTCCGGCGACTTCGCGGGCTGAGGCCCCACGCTCATCTGCTCTCTGCGTCCGGCGTGGCGGCGCCGAGCATGCGAACCTCGCGTTGCGGAAACGGAATCGCGATCCCCTGGGTGCGGAAGCGACGGACGATCTCGAACCGCAGGTCGCTCTCGATCCGACCGCGCTCGCGCGGATCGGGAATCCACACCAGCACCTGGAACTGCAGCGCCGAGTCCCCGGTCGAAACCAGCCGAACCTCGGGGGCCGGGTCCTTCAAAGTGCCCGGGTGATCGAGCGCCGCGGCGGCCATCGCGTCGCTCACCCGATCCAGATCGCTCGCATAGGCCACTCCGATGTCGAGCCGGATGCGCATGCGAGGATCGCCGTGCGACCAGTTGACGATCGTCCGGCCGACCAGATCCGCGTTGGGGACGATCAGCAAGATGTTGTCCGGAGTCTGGATGGTCGTCGATCGAAGCCGGATCGCGCGCACGTATCCGTTGACCTGGCGGGTCGCCTCCTGATCCGCCGTTCCGAGGGACACACGGTCCCCCGGTTTGATCGGGCGCTCGAACAGGAGAACCAGTCCGGAAACGATGTTGGCGGTGATCGACTGGAGACCGGGCCAATGCCGATCCCGAGCGCTCCCGCCACGACCGCGATCGAACCCAGATCGATGCCGACCACCGCGAGTTAGACGAAAACGCTGATCAGCACGAACGCGTAGTTCAGCAGTCGGCCGATCGCGTAACGCGCCCCCGGATCCAGCCGCCCGTGCGAGGCTCGTCGCGCGAGCACGCCGCCGACCCAGCGCGATGCGAGCCACCCGAGCACGAACAAGATGGCTCCGAGCGCGAGCCGGGCCGGAGTGACGCTCGAGCCGTCGATCAGAGCGACGTCCCACCAGGGTGGCGCGGGATTCATGGATGCTCCTGGGTCTTCTCCAGCCTAGAGGTCGTACCGGCGCATCAGCAGATACGCGAGAGTGATGATCATGAGAACCGCCAGCGGCAGCCCGGCCTTGACGTAGTCGCGGAAACGATAACCGCCCGGCCCCATGATCAGCAGATTCGTCTGGTACGCGACCGGGGTCACATAGCACAGATTGGAACCGAACAGCACCGCCAGCACCATCGGCTCGACGGGGATTCCCAGCTTCTCGGCCAGGCTCACGGCGAGCGGCGTTCCGACCGCGGCCGAGGCAGCGTTCGACACGAAGTTGGTCATCACCGTCGCGAATGCCATGAGGGCCACCAGCACCGCGGACGGCGGCAGCGATTCGAGACCGACCGCGAACAGCGAGCCCAGCCAGTCGGCCGCCCCGGTTTCCACCAGCGCGCGGCCGAGCGCGATCGCGGCGGCGACCAGCACGATGACTTCGGCGCTCAACGCGCGGCCGACCCGCTCGAACAGCACACACCGTGTCACCAGCATGGCGATCGTCCCGGCGAGCGCAGCGATCGCGATCG
>CAYVDZ010000061.1:0-13789 GCA_964450575.1 uncultured Opitutus sp. | reverse complement strand
ACGGTTTACGCCTCGAGACCGTGATCAACGCGGATGGTACCATGATCACGAATACACCCGAAGGCTGGATGACCGACCGCGAGATCCTGACTGCTCAGGCGGAAGAGCGGATTCAAAATGAAACGACGACGCCGCGTTTCGTCTGGCTGCGCCGGGCCGACCGGCCGGACATCCGCCGACCGGACGAAGAGTTGCTCCCTTTTCTGAAAAGCAATGCCGAGTTCGACTTCGATGGTGAAAGCTACATCACGCACATCCGCAGTCGCGGCGGTGACCCCGCACAGCCCAACCAGGATCAGGGTGAGCCGGCGATCGATGTCACGTTGAGAATGAACCTGCGCAACGGGGTGATCCGCGACTACGAAGTCACCATCGCCGCCATCCGTCGGGCCACCCGCGCGCGCGTTCAGGTGCCGATCAGCGAACAGCGAATCACCATTCTGACCTACGTCCCTGTCAGCCGGATCGATCTTCCCGAAGAGGCACGGGCCAAACTTCAGGGGGCACGAAACCCTGCGGGTGCGCGCTCAGGCGCCAGCTTGTAATCAGCGCGTCCGCGTTGCATTTTTGCCGCGCTTCGGTGGCGGCTCGGCGATCGCAATACTCGCGTCCGGTCAGCGCGTCGTTACGAGTGTCATCATTGGCCGCGACGGCAGCACGGTTCCCCGCTCAATGGGGAATCCCCGAAGAAATTCGGCCGTCGGCAACATGCGCCCACCGGCACGTTGCAGTTTGCGCAGTCTCACCGTTCCGCGACTGGTCGCCACAAGGACGCCGTGTTCGTCCGCGCCCAAGACTTCACCGACCGGGACCGGCGCAGCCGGCGCGACGGTTTCGAGACTGTCGGCGAGCCCGATCCTCACCAACTGGCCGCCAATTTCGACCCTGCATGCCGGCCAGGGAAAAAGCCCGTTGATGCGGGCGGCCAGCAATCGCGCCTCCGTGGCGAAGTCCACGGCGCCGTCGTCCTTCGTCAGTTTGCGACAGTAAGTTGCCGCCGATTCGTCCTGCGGCACGAAGACGACCGTCCCGTCCGCCAGCCGGGGCAGCACGCCCGCCACCAGGGTGACGCTGGCGGCGGCGAGTTTCGCTTCCACCTCGAGCGCTGTATCCAAAGGCTCGATGCGGACGCGCTCCACCGCGGCGACCGGCCCGGCATCCAACTTCCGGACGATGCGCATGAGGGTGACGCCGGTTTCTTTTTCGCCGCTCGCCGTCGCGGATTGAATCGGCGACGCGCCGCGGAAACGGGGCAGAATGGACGTATGCAGATTTAACATCCCGCAGCGCGGGACCGCAATAAACTCATCGCGCAGGATGTGACCGTAGGCCATCACCAGACCCACGTCGGCGCCAAGACCGGCGAGTTGGGCCTGAACATCAGCGGTCAGCTTTTCCGGCTGGAAGACCGGCAGGTCGCGGGCGAGCGCCCACCCTTTGATCGCGTTGGGCTGAATCTTCTGGCCTCGTCCGGTGGCGCGGTCGGGTTGCGTGAATACCGCCAGGATCTCCGCGGCGGATGAAGCGGGCCGGGCCAGCGACTCGAGCAGCGGGAGTGCAATCGGATCGGAACCAAAAAAAACGAGACGGAGGCGTTCACTCATGAGTGGTTGGATTCAGGGCAAGGTCGATGCGCGACGCAGAAGCCCAAGGCGCAGGTGTAGATCCGGGTTCGATCGGTTCAAAACTATTCGCCTACGGTAGCGAGACGGCAGCGGACTGCCGTTATGGTGTTTTATGTTTTAGTGAGTGCCGGTCGGAACGAGTATGCGGGGCACCCGCGGCGCACGACCGATGCACTCCCAGCTCGCAACCTGGGGCAATTCCTGAGTAGCTGAGTCGTCGATGTCCGATTTGTTCACCGTGCCGCCGCACGATCCTTACTCGGCGTTACGCATTCGTCATTTTCGCGATTACCTGATCGGCAGCTTTCTCGCGCTGATCGGTCGCCAGGCGGTGACGGCGGTGGCGATCTGGCAGGTTTATCAATGGACGCACTCGTCGACGGCGTTGGGACTCGTGGGGCTCGTGAATGTACTGCCGCTCCTGACGCTCTCCCTGCCGGCCGGCGTGCTGGCCGACCGCTATGACCGGCGGCGCCTGATCGCGATCGGGACGGCTGTTGTTATTGTGATCAATGTGGCGTTGGCCGCATTGTCTTTTGGGCACGCGGCGATTGCTGATGCTGCGCCACTGCGAACCGCGAATGCCGCCTTGGAGCGTTTTGCGCTCATCTTCGAAAAGCAGACGCCCGAAGGCGCGCTGCGTTTCGATCAGCCCGCGCTCCCGCTCGTCTACCTGTTACTGCTGGCCAACGCGACCGCGCGAATCCTGATCTGGCCAGCCCGCTCGAGCATCACTCCGTTGCTGGTTCCGTCCGGGAAGCTGAGCAACGCGATTACGTGGAACACCAGCACCTTTGAGATCGCGACGGTGGCCGGCCCGGCCATGGGCGGCTTCCTCATTGCGCTGGCAGGTATTCCCGCGGTCTACGCCATGGGCGCCGTCTTCGAGCTGTCGTTTCTCCTGCTCCTGAGCCGCGTCACCTATTTTCAACGCCCGCAGCCCAGCATGCGCCCGCGATCCTGGCGCGATGTCCTCGCGGGCGCGGAATTCATCTGGCGCAAGAAAGTCATTCTCGGCGCGAGCAGCCTGGATTTATTCGCAGTGCTACTGGGCGGAGCCACGGCGCTGCTTCCCATCTACGCGGAAAAGATCCTGCAAGTGGGGCCGATCGGTTTCGGGTGGCTGCGCGCCGCCCCGTCGCTCGGCGCCGTGATGATGGCAATGTGGATTGCCCACCGTGCCCCGTTGGCCCGACCAGGCTGGGTTCTGCTCTGGTCCGTCGTGGGTTTCGGGGTGGCGATCATTCTCTTTGGCGTATCGACCTCGTTTTGGCTGTCGCTTTTCGCGCTCTTCCTGACCGGCGCGTTCGACAACGTCAGCGTGGTCGTACGGCAGTCCCTCGTCCAACTCCTCACGCCCGATGCCTTGCGCGGCCGGGTGACCGCGGTGAATCAGATTTTCATCGGCTCCTCGAATGAGATCGGGGCGCTGCGAGCCGGGTTGATGTCCGCGATGATCGGCCCGGTCGGCGCAGTGGTGTGGGGAGGAATCGGTACCGTGGCGGTGGCCGCCGTCATCGCCCGCGCGGTTCCGGGGCTGCGGCGGCTTCCGGCCCTTTCGGCGCTGCAACCGTCAAAGTAACGCTATAGTAAACGAGGTGGGTGCTTTTCATTAGACTTCGATTTTAACGGGTCGCTATTGGTACCCAAAACCATGGCCGAGAACTCGCAACGCAAGACGTTCTTCATTCTGGCTCTCGCTGCGAGCCTCGTCATTGCGCTCATCACCATCGCGACCGACGTTGAGCTGAGGGAGCGGCTTGGCCCCACGTACTATGTCCTCGGGCTGACCATTATCGGCTGTGTGCTGCTGGTGCTCGCCGGATACGTCTGGGACCGAACGATAATGGACCGGCTGAAGAAGCTTCGCGCCGCGGTGCCAATGCCCACGGATGACACGGACGGCGAATCTGATCACGACGAGATCATCGCGCTCGCCCGGAAGATCGAGCGCATGGCCCAGACCTTGCAGAAGACCGAGGCGAGTTATCGTGGCATCGTGGAAGATCAGGTGGATTTAATCTGCCGTCACCGCCTTGACGGGCGTCTGATTTTCGTAAATAGCGCCTATGCGGAAGCGTTTGGCCGCAAACGGCCTGAGCTCATTGGCCAGCCCTTTCCCTGGTTTTCGCCCGTGGGTGCGGGCTCCGATCAGATTTACACGTTTGAACGGGAAGTGGACTACGCGGATGGACGCCGGCGCTGGTTGATGTGGACGCAGCGTCCCATCAAAGATGATACGGGCAACATTCTGGAGTATCAGTCGGTTGGACACGACATCACCCTGCGCAAGGAAGCCGAAGCCGCGCTGGTGCATGCGAAGGAAGCTGCCGAAGCGGCGGATCGGGCGAAGAGCGAGTTCCTCGCGATCGTCAGCCACGAGATTCGCACCCCGATCAACGGCGTCATTGGCTTTGCGCAGATCCTGGCGGATTCGCCGCTCTCGCCCGAACAGCGGGAGCAGGTTGCCATCATCAAATCCAGCGGTCAGGCGCTGGAGAGACTCATCGCCGACATCCTGGATCTTTCGAAAATCGAGGCGGGAAAAATCGAAATCGAGTCGTCCCCGTTTGGGCTGCACCGCACGATCGAAGAGGCCATCGCCTTTTTTCAACCCAAGGCGCGCACGGCGGGCCTTGCCCTCACGGCGACGCTCGATCCGGACGTGCCCGTGATCGTGAACTGCGACGAATCGCGCCTGCGTCAGATCTTCACCAATCTGATTGGCAACGCGATCAAGTTCACGGAACGCGGAAACATCACCTTGAGTGTCTCGTGCACCCGGGGGGAACCCGTCAGCCAGCGCGACACCCGACGGGCGTTGCGTTTGTTTTTTGCTGTGACAGATACCGGAATCGGAATTCCGAAGGACAAGCTCTGCCGGCTTTTCAAGCCGTTCAGCCAGGTCGACAGTTCCCCAGCGCGCCGACGCAGCGGAACCGGTCTCGGTTTAATTATTTCAAAGCGCCTTTGTGAGCTCATGGGCGGAACGATCTCGGTCGACAGTACGGCCGGGGAAGGCACGACCTTCCGCTTCTCGGTGCTGGCGGATTACGAAAAGGGCGACACCACGGCACCCATGCCCCTGCGCCAATCGCACGCGAGCTGAGCCCGGGGAGAGACAGATATAACGCATGGTCGTTTGGCCGTTCGATCCGGCGATCCGGCTGACAGAAACCCCGGTTTCACGGTTCGAATCGACCACCGGTTCGACCAAACCAAAACGCCGGCCTGGTGGGCCGGCGTTGGGAGGAGAAACCAGAAATCGTCGCTTAATAACGGTAGTGGTCCGGCTTGTACGGGCCGTCGACCGACACCCCGAGATAGGAAGCCTGGTCCGCCGTAAGCGTCGTCAGCTTGGCGCCAATCTTCTCGAGATGCAGACGGGCCACCTCTTCGTCGAGATGCTTCGGCAGTCGATAAACGCCGACCGCATACGTGTCCTTGTTTTTCCAAAGATCGAGCTGTGCCAGCGTCTGATTGGTGAAGCTGTTCGACATCACGAATGACGGGTGACCGGTGGCGCACCCGAGATTCACGAGGCGGCCTTCAGCGAGCAGGTAAATGCTCGGACCGTGCGGGAAGGTGTACAAATCATACTGTGGCTTGATGGTAATCCGCCTGGCATCGGATGTATTCAGACGGTCAACTTGGATTTCGTTGTCGAAGTGGCCGATGTTACAGACGATCGCCTGATCCTTCATCCCGCGCATGTGCTCGAGCGTGATGATATCCTTGTTGCCGGTAGTCGTGACATAGATGTCGGCGACGCCCATGGTGGACTCGATGGTGTTTACCTCGAAGCCTTCCATCGCGGCCTGGAGGGCGTTGATCGGATCGATCTCGGTGACAATGACGCGGGCGCCGAAGCCGCGCAGGGAGTGCGCCGAGCCCTTGCCGACATCACCGTAACCGCACACGCAGGCAACCTTGCCGGCGATCATGACGTCTGTCGCACGTTTCAAGCCATCGGCCAGTGACTCACGACAGCCGTAAAGATTGTCGAACTTCGACTTGGTAACCGAGTCATTGACGTTGATCGCCGGGACGCGGAGTTTGCCCTTCTCGAGCATTTGATAGAGGCGGTGGACGCCGGTTGTGGTCTCTTCCGAGACGCCGCGCCATTCTTTCGCAATGGTCGTCCACCTGATCGGATCCTCTGCGTGAACGCGCTTGAGGAGGTTCTTGATGACTTGTTCCTCGTGGGAACCGGATGGCGTAGTCACCCAGTCACTACCCTCTTCCAGTTCACAGCCCTTGTGGATGAGCAAGGTGACGTCGCCGCCGTCATCAACCACCAACTGCGGTCCCTTGGAGTCGGGGAAAGTAACGGCCTTAAGGGTGAGATCCCAGTATTCTTCAAGGGTCTCGCCCTTCCAGGCAAAGATCGGAGTTCCGGCCACCGCGATGGCGGCGGCGGCGTGGTCCTGCGTGGAGAAAATGTTGCACGAAGCCCAGCGCACGTCGGCGCCGAGTTCCGTCAGCGTCTCGATCAAGACCGCGGTCTGGATCGTCATGTGCAGCGAACCCGTGATGCGCACGCCGGCGAGTGGCTTCTGGGCCCCGAACTTTTTGCGGACGGACATTAGTCCCGGCATTTCATGCTCGGCGACCGAGATCTCTTTGCGCCCCCACTCAGCGAGGGAGAGGTCTTTGACGTGAAAATCGTTTGCTTTGGATGCGTTTAGAACAATGGACATGAGTAATCAGGCTTTGATGGTTTCGGAGTGGATCGGCTTGGCTCCGGTCAGGCCGGCGGCGGCACGCAGCTCAACGACGCGGTTGATCTGTTCCCAGGGCATGTCGGCCTTGCCAAAATGGCCGTAATTCGTCGTGCCGCGGTAAATGGGGCGCAGCAAGTCGAGCTGCTTGACGATGGCAGCGGGCTTGAAGCTGAACACCTGGCGCACCGCTTCGGTGATCGTCTCGACGGGCACCTTGGCCGTGCCCATGGCATCGACCCAAATCGACACCGGCTCGGGATAACCGATGGCGTAGGCCACCTGCAATTCGCAGATATCAGCAAGACCGGCGGCGACAATATTCTTGGCGACCCAGCGGCACATGTAGGCGGCGGAGCGATCGACCTTGGACGGATCCTTGCCGGAGAAGGCTCCACCGCCGTGGCGGCCCCAGCCGCCGTAGGTATCCACAATGATCTTACGACCGGTCAGGCCGGAATCGCCCTCGGGGCCACCGACCACAAAACGGCCGGTCGGATTGATGAGAAACTTGGTGTTCGCATCGATCAGGTCTGCCGGGATGACCTTCCTGATCACGTTCTCAATCAGAAATTCGCGGATGGCACCGTGCTGGACGTGCGCGGCATGCTGGGTTGAGATGACGACGTTTTCGACGTTGAGCGGCTTGTCGTTCTCGTAGCGGATTGAAACCTGCGATTTGGCGTCGGGGCGAAGCCAGGTGACCACTCCGGACTTGCGCAGCTTGGTCAGTTCGCGGCCCAGACGATGGGCAAACATAATGGCGGTGGGCATCATCTCCGGCGTCTCATTGCAGGCATAGCCGAACATCAGACCCTGATCGCCGGCGCCCTGCTCGGCCGTTTCCTTGCCATCGGCCGCGCGAGCATCCACGCCCTGTGCAATATCAACTGACTGCTTGGTGAGCAGATTTGTGATGAAAACTTTATCGGCATGAAAGACATCATCGTCATTCATGTAGCCGATCTCGCGAACCGCATCGCGGACGATCGTCTCGTAGTTGAGCTTGGCGGACGTGGTAATCTCTCCGGCGAGCACGACATGATTGCTTTTCACCAAGGTCTCGCAGGCGACCCGACTCGCCGGATCCTGCGCCAGGCAGGCATCCAGAACGCTGTCGGAAATGAAGTCGGCAACCTTGTCAGGGTGACCTTCGCCGACGGACTCCGAAGAGAAAACAAATGATTTAGCCATAGGTGAGAAGATAGAGTGAGGGGGATAGAGAACCTAAAGCTTATCGACCACGGCAAGCTGAAACATCAACGCATTCGTATTTTGTGATGCGTTATTTTTAGCAACAGTGTTGAACGCCGGAGTCGAATACCTAAATCACGGCTGTGATCTTCCCATTGCACTCGTGAAACTCGCCCTTCAACCTCCGAATCATGGTCCTTCCGTTGCCATCCGTTCCATTTAACCTCTCTGATCGCAAGATCTTAGCGGTGGATGATGATCGGGTAAACCTCAGGATATTGCGTGGGATCTTGACCAAGGAAGGCTACACGGCGGCCGAAGCAAACACCGGAGAACGTGCGTTGGAGCTCTATGCAGAGTTCCGCCCGCACTTGGTTCTCCTGGATGTCATGATGAGTGGAATCGACGGTTTCGAGACCTGCCGGCGCCTCAAATCGAAGTACGGCGAGAAGTGTGCTCCCATTATTTTCGTCACGGCCAAGAACGACTCGGAGGATGTGGTGGAAGGCCTGGCGGCCGGCGGAGCCGATTACCTGCCCAAGCCCTTTCAGCCCAAGGAAGTGGCAGCTCGGATTCGAACGCACCTTCAGAATCAGTACTTGGCCGAGCAGCAGCACCTGTTGGTCGACCAGCTCAGCAAAGCCAATGCGGCGAAGAATCGTTTTCTGGGCATGGCGGCCCATGATTTGCGCAATCCCCTCGCCTCCATCCGGGGGATCTCGGAGTTTCTTAAAGCGGGAACGGTGGGGCCGATGACGCCCGATCAGCTTGATCTGATCGAAACCATTCATTCCGCAAGTCAGTCGATGCTCCAGATGGTAAACGAGTTGCTCGACGTGGCAACGATCGAGGCGGGGGAGCTAAAAGTGAATCTGCAGTCTGAAGCCCTGGATAAGCTGGTGAGCAAGTGTGTCGCCCTCACCAATATGGAGGCGGCAAAAAAAGAAACAAAAATTATTTTTGAGCCACCGAAGGAATCTGTGAGCCTGCGGATCGATCTGGCGAAAATACGGCAGGTCGTAGACAATCTATTGAGCAATAGCGTGAAATACTCACCTCCGGGTTCGATTATCACGGCGCTGATTTGGCGAAGTGAGGGTGAAACCCACTGCAACTTTGCGATCCGCGACCAAGGTCCGGGCATTCCCGACGACGAACGCGATAAACTTTTCAAGGACTTCAGCCGATTATCAGTGCAACCGACCGGCGGAGAGAAGAGCACGGGCCTGGGCCTGGCTATTTGCCGCAAGATCGTGGAGGCTCACGGAGGCACCATTGTGGCCGAGAACCTTCCTGATCGAGGCTGTGAGTTCCGTGTTTCCCTTCCCATCACCTAATGAACTTTGCCGGCAAGATTCTGCTCGTCGACGACGAGGCGCATATTCGCAAGTACGTTTCCCTGATTATAAAACAGTTGGGGAAAATGACGTTGTTCGAAGCGGCCAATGGAGAAGACGCCATTGCCGCATTCCAGCGCGAGCGCCCTCAGGTCGTTCTTCTAGACGTGAACATGCCGAAGCTAGGCGGCATTGAAACGCTCAAGCGACTCAAGGCGATCGATCCCGACTGCATTGTCATCATGCTCACGTCTCTCACCAACCGGGAAACGGTTGAACAGGCCCTCGAACATGGCGCCGCGCACTACATCAGGAAGGACACGCCCAAGGAGGAAATCGCGGCCGCTCTCACCGAAACGATCGATTCTGCCACTTCTCCCAGCTGAACCATGGACTCTCTGCCGCCCAACAATCAACCCGCGGTGCCGCGGAACTCAATCGCCGAGGTGCGCTATTCATTGCCTGAATTGCTCGAGGAACTGAAGGTGGAGCGAGCGACGAGCTCGTTCGCCATGGAAAAGCTCGAACAGCACGAGATTGGAAAAATGTTTAAAGCGAAAGGATCGCGTCGTGCCAAATCTACCAAATAACGCCAGGGTTCAGACTATCCACAAGGTGCAGAACGGTGCGTTCCTGCAAAGCCTCCGCCAGATTCCGCATTTCGAGTATGCCGATGAGGTGGAATTGCTGATTGGCCGTTACGGGGACACCCCTCAGCTCGTCCAAGCAGTGGTGGATGACAAACTCCTGCCCAAGGACCATGCCTGCCGCTACTGGGCCGACGCGATGAACGTCGCCTATGTCGACCCGTTTGCCTCGGTCATCACCGAAGAGGCGGTCGGGAAGATCCCGGTCGAAATTGCCAGGAAAATCAAGGCGCTGGGCCTCTATGTTGTCGACGGCGTATTGACCGTGGCGATCGCCACGCCCTCGGATGCCGATCTCGTGCGCCGACTCAGCCAGATCGCCCAGATGCCCGTCAGTCCCGTGTTCGCCCTTCCGCGCGAAATCGAGGACGCGATCGCGGTGCACTACTGCACTGAAAAGGGCCTCGAGGAAAGCCTGGGGGAATTGGAGCGTTCGACTCTTTTCGAAAAGCCGGAGATGGCGGGTGACAAACTCGCCCTGCTCGCAGAGGACACCGCCCTCATCCAGGTTCTCGACGAAATCATTTATTTCGCAATGCGGGAGCGTGCGACCGACATCCACGTCGAGGCGCAGGAAACCCAGTGCCGGATCCGGTTCCGCATTGATGGAAACCTGCGTGAAATTCTCAGCTACTCCCGCAAGCTGCACCGCGCGTTTCTCACGCGCATCAAGATTCTCAGCAACCTGAACATTGCCGAGTCGCGCTTCCCCCAAGACGGCCGATTTTCAATGCAGGTGGGTAGCCAGCTGGCAAATTTCCGAGTGTCGACGATGCCCGCTTCGCACGGGGAAAAGGCAGCCATCCGGATTCTCGCGATGGCGGGCAAGAAGACCATGTTCACCTTGGACAAGATGGTGATTTCCCAAACCATCCTTCAGCCGTTCAAGCGCCTCGTGCAGAACCCGAGTGGCATTATCTTTGTAACCGGCCCCACGGGGTCCGGCAAGACCACGACGCTTTACGCGGCGCTCAACGAGATCAACACCCCCGATCGCAACATCTCCACGATCGAGGATCCCGTGGAAATTCAAATGGCGGGCGTGACGCAGACCCAGGTCAATTCGAACATCGATCTTAAGTTCTCAACCGTCCTGCGCTCCCTGATGCGTCAGGACCCCGACGTCATCCTCGTCGGCGAAATCCGCGACCTGGAGACGGCCAAGATTGCGACCGAAGCGGCCCTGACGGGACATATCGTTTTCGCCACGCTGCACACGAACACCGCGCCCCAGGCCATCATCCGCCTGCTGGAAATCGGGGTCGAGTCCTACATGGTGGCACCGTCGATCATCGGCGTGTTGTCGCAGCGACTCGCGGCGCGCATCTGTGACGTCTGCAAGGAAACATACTTCCCTTCGCGGGAAACGCTGCAGAGATACTTCCAGGACGAAGGGCTGACCGACGTTCCGTTCTTCCGGGGCCGGGGCTGTGCGGCGTGCCGAAATACTGGATACAAAGGCCGCGTCGCGTTTCACGAGCTCGTCCTCATCACCGAGGAGATCCGCACCCTCATCAGCCAGGGCCGGAGCGTCCAGGAGATCTCCCAGGCCGCCGCCAAAGTCGGGTACAAGCCCCTTCGATACGACGGACTGAAAAAGGTGTTGCTCGGACTGACCACGATCGAGGAAATTGAGCAAAATACCTCGTTCGAATGGGCCACCTGATTTCACCCACCCGCCTCATCGTTCACCTGATCGGTTTGGCCCCGGGATTGCACCCTTTAAAAATTACCCCGTAAAGTCGCCCCGTCATGCTCGACTCCTCCGTCATCGACCCTCAGTCCATCGAAAATCTTCGAGATCTGAATCCTGATGACGGCGATGAATTTCTGCGCGAAATCACCGCGATATTCCTGGACGACACACCGCAGCGAATCGCCGAATTGGAACGGAGCCTCGCCGCCGGCGACAACGCGACCTTCATTCGTGCGGCCCACAGCATCAAGGGAAGTTCGGCCAATCTCGGAGCGTTAATCCTCCGAACCGCAGCCGGAACACTCGAACACGAGTCCAAGGTTAATGGTCTGGCCTCCGTCGGTCCTCTGCTCGAGGCCGTTAAAACCGAATTCGGGCGCGCTCACGTCGCCTTGTCGGCGCTCGTAGCGACCTAAGCTCCCGAGGCCGTCCAGCGCGAACGCTTCGACACACCCCGCTTGGCTCGCAGGTTAACGGTAGAGCGCCGTCGTCGGCGCGGTCGTAAGCACATTGTACTGGCGTATCGCCAGCCGCCACCACTCCGCAAGTTCCTCCGGAGATGCGCCCCAGAGCTCCCGATGCAGCGTCATCATGGAATCCGCATCCATCAGCAACGCCATCTTGTCCTGAAGGGTGAAGCCCGACGGACCATTCCGAAGCAGCCGCTCCCGGAGTTGCGCAAACCACTCCCGCGACTCCTCGGTCTGGCGTCGCTGCCGGAGCAAGGCCACATGCATCGCGTTCACATACGGATCGAGCACGGCCTGCGTGAGTCCATAATCGGCGCGCAACGCCTCGATCGGCGGGAGATGCCGGTAACACTCTGCGAGATTTTTTTGGAGCCGCCTCAGTTCATAAGGCGGAGAGGTCTCTTCCGGAGTGAGAAAGAGCCCCAGCTTTCGCGTGTGCGCCCCGAAACTGACTTTGCTGAGCAAAATTGATATAGGAATCGAGAACACCAGGGGCACAATCACCGGGCTTAACCAAACGAAGAAGGGCGGCGAAATAATATAGGACGAAATGCCCCAAACGAGGCCGAACGCCGTCTGACCACCATGCGTGATAATCGGCTCCCGCCAGTCCGTGGCATCACCCTCCGTACCACGCCGCTGGGTGACCCATGAGACGCCTTGTCCAAGGAGCGTAAACAGGACGAACTTCGAGTTGAAGGCCATGTTGATAGGAGCCTGCAAAATCGAGAGCACCGTCTCACTGAAAGCACTCGCGATCACCTGACGTTTTCCCCCGAACAGCGTCGCCTCCCCGGGTCGCCCCAACGTCACCATGACGCTCGCCACCTTGGGAAAGAAGAGCAGCACCATGGTCAGCAAAAAGAGCGTGACCGCTTGTGGGATTTCAAAGTGATAGCCAAAAAGGATCGTGTCCTGCGTCCCGACAACCGCCGAAAAAGTTCCCGGTGATGTTACCATGGCGAAGACGTGGATCGTGCTCAGCAGCATGAAGAGCAGCCAGAGCGGCGACGACACATAGCCCATCACGCCCATCAAGAGGTGAAATCGATTTGCCGGCCGAAACCCACGCGCTGTCAGCAGCCACGCGTGTTGCATATTTCCCTGGCTCCATCGCCGGTCACGCTTGGCCGAGTCGATCAGCGTGGGCGGACCTTCTTCATAGGTTCCTTCAACGTCGCCGGCCAGCCACACGCCCCACCCGGCTTTCCTCATCAACGCTGCCTCGACAAAATCATGCGAGAGAATCCGGCCTCCAAACGGCTCGCTTCCGGGCAAATCAGGGAGGGAACAATGTTCGATAAAGGGCTTGATCCGAATGACTGCGTTGTGCCCCCAATAATTAGCTTCGTGCTGTTGCCAGTAGTTCAATCCGGCCAGAAAGAGCGGACTATAGAGTCGACTGGAAAACGACTGCACGCGCGCAAACAGCGTCTCGCCATTCACGATCCGGGGCGCGGTCTGGATGATCCCGACGTGCGGGTTCCGCTCCATCAGGGCCACCAGTTGCACCAACGCGCGACCCGTCATGATCGAGTCCGCATCGAGCACGATCATATAGCGGTAACGCCGCCCCCAGCGCCGGAGAAAGTCGGCCACATTGCCCGCCTTCTTATTAATCGAATGACGACGTTTCCGATAAAAGATCTTCCCGAATCCGCCGACTTGCTTGCACAGCTCCACCCACGCCACTTCCTCCTGAATCCACTGGTTCGGCTGGTTCGAATCGCTCAGGACAAAGAAATCAAAGTGCTCCAACCGGCGCGTCTCCTGCACCGAACGAAACACGACGCGCAAGCCCTCAAACACGCGGCTCACATCTTCGTTGAAGACCGGCATCACGATGGCGGTCGACGCCAGAGTCGCGTCATCCAGTGACGGCAGCGTCGCCGTGATGCGCGAGCTGTCGCCTCCGCGGTTGATGACGTAGAGTCCCACCAGCGCGGTGCAAAACCCGGCGGCGACATGCGCAAACAAGATCACGAACAAAACCAGCAGCGCGACCTCGAGGCCGAGCAGCCCATTCGTCCAAAGCAGGTCCGCCATGAACCACGCGGCGATTCCTGTTTTTCTCCGCCATCTTTGCTTTTACGAGCATC
>CAYVDZ010000060.1:0-13867 GCA_964450575.1 uncultured Opitutus sp. | reverse complement strand
TCCTCGCGCAGTGTCAAAGGGCCGGCGGAAGCGGTGTGAAGAAACGTGCCGGCGAGGAGACCGGCGAGGCAAGGCAGGTGGAGGCGGGATATCATGGGCGGTAAAATCTCGGGCACGGACCGCAAATGGGGTGGGTGAAACTGACGCAGAAGTTTCGGCGGACATTATAGCAGCTTCGCTGACGCGCTCCATGAGAGTTCGCGCAAATGTACTGTGTTTTTTCACCGAGGCCCTGCACAGAGGGTAACAGGCGGTCGCGCGCTGCTGGGTTGATATTTTGCGAAGTGCTTGAAAGAACGTCGGCGTGCCCGCCGTCCGCCGCAACCCGACCCCCGCGCGCCGCCGTCAGGTGGCGATTCTGATCGAGACCTCGAACGCGTATGCCCGCGGGTTGTTGCAGGGGGTGGTGCACTACATTCGCGAACACCGGCCGTGGTCGTTTCACCTGATGGAGCAGGGGCGTGGTGACGATCCGCCGCCCTGGCTCGCGGGCTGGGATGGCGACGGGATCATTGCGCGCATTGAGACGCCGCGCATCGCGCGCGCCGTGGTGCGCACGGGACTGCCGGCGGTGGACCTGAGTGCGGCGCGGCTCGTGCCGGCGCTGCCGTGGGTGGAGACGGACGACGAGCAGATCGCGCGACTCGCGGCGGAGCATCTGATGGAGCGCGGATTCAAGCGCTTCGCGTTTTGCGGCGACGCGCGGTTCAACTGGTCGGTGTGGCGCGAGAAACATTTCGCGGCGCGCTTGCGCGCGGGTGGGCACGCGTGCGAGGTGTTTCGCCCGGCGGCGGACGTGGGGGACGTGGCGGCGGAGGCGAGGGAGCTGACGCGCTGGCTGCGCGAGCTGCCGAAGCCGGTGGGCATCATGGCGAGCTACGACATCCGCGGACAGCAGGTGCTCGCGGCGTGCCGCGGGGCCGGCCTCGCGGTGCCGGATGAGGTGGCGGTGATCGGCGTGGATAACGACGCGCTGCTGTGCGAACTCGCGTCACCGCCGCTCTCGAGCGTGATCCCGAACACGCACCGAACGGGCTACGAGGCCGCGGCGCTGCTCGATCAACTGATGGCGGGGAAGCGCGTGGCGGCGACGGCGCACCTGATCGCGCCGCTCGGGATCGCGGAGCGGCAATCGACCGACGTGATCGCCGTCGACGACCGCGAGGTGGCGCGGGCGGTGCGGTTTATCCGCGAGCACGCGTGTCAGGGGATCAACGTGAGCGACGTGTTGCGGGCGGTGCCGCTCTCGCGCCGCGTGCTGGAGCAGCGGTTTCAACGCCTGCTCGGCCACACGCCGCGGGAGGAAATCCTCCACGGGCGGATGAACCGCGTAAAGCAACTACTGACGGAAACGGATCTGCCGCTCTATCTCATTGCGGAGCGCACGGGCTTCGAACACGTTGAGTACTTGAGTGTGGTGTTCAAACGCGAGACCGGCTCGACGCCGAGCGCGTATCGCAGTGCGGCACCGGGGGAGGATTGACGGAGCGTGGAAGGCCGGGTTTCCGGCCGGGTCGCCGGGAAGTCGCTTTCCCAAGGGGGCTCCGCTTCCCCTCGGTTGCAACTCTTCCGCTGAATCTGTCATGGCGGGCTTTACGCGGACTTCCTTCGGTGTATGGTCACGAGATTATGAAGCCTACACACGGGTTCAACGTGTTGTTGTTGCTCGCGGCGACCGTAGCGAGTGGATGCGCGTCGTCCCAGATGAGCCGAATCGACCGGCACCGTGAGATTTACGAGACTTGGCCGCTGGAAACGCGGCAGGCGGTGCTCGATGGCAATATCGAGCCGGGGATGACGCCGGACATGGTGCGCGTCGCTTGGGGATCGCCTAGCGAAGTCGTCTCGCAGTCGGCCAACGGCGACGAAATTTGGGTTTACAAAATCGGCGGAAGTGACGGCAGCGTGTACTATCCGGGAACGATGGGCGGAGGCGCGCAGTATCCGGCGTCGATGGGGGGCGGCTTGGGCGGTCCGGGGATCGGAATTAGCACCGGCCGTGGCGGTACATCCATTGGCTCGACGGGCGGCATCGGTATTGGCGTCGGCTCCAGTTCCGGCATCGGGGTGGGTGGTGGTGTCGGCGGGATGGGGAGTACGGCGATCGTGACACCGCCTACACCGCCTGATATTCGGGAAGTTGTCTTTCGCGATGGCGTGGTTCATCGCGCAGACAAACGGTAGCGCAACCCGGGCCTGCTAGAGCTGCTTCCAGCGTTCGGCAATGTCCACTTACTGTCCGAGTCGCTTATAATCGAGCACGGTGTGACTGATGAGGCCGGCGCTGAGGGCGGCGCGGTCGGTCAGCGGCTCAGGGGGGGACAAATCGTCGCCCAAGCGGAAGATCAGACGGTGCGTGCCGTCATCGGCCGGCGCACTGAACAAGCCGGGAACGACCACGCGGGCCGGAACTGTCCGGTGGACTTCCGTGGTGGGCGTGCAGGGCAGCGGGAAGTTCACGTTGTGAACGATGAAGCTGCGGGGCAGGGTGGCGCTCGTGAGAACCGGGGCGAGCCGGGCCGCATGGTGCGCGGATACTTTCACCGTCTCGTGCAACTCGGGCGAAGGCACATCGCCCGCCGCCTTCAGCTGGTTATAAAGCTCAAACCTGAGATCCTGGGAAAACGCGATCGAGGGGAGCCCGTGGAGCGCTCCCTCCCAGGCGCCGGCGATCGTGCCGCTTGCGATGATAAACCCGAGCGACGCGTTCAGGCCGACGTTGATACCGCTGAGGACGGCGTCGATCGGAGTTCCAGCCGGGAGCAGATGACCTACGGCGATATTGACGGCGTCGCTCGGCGTGCCGTCGACGATCCAGGTTTTGCAACCGAGGCCGCAGTCGGCGGCGGTGGCATGGACGGGACGATTACGCGACTTTGCGGCGCCCACCCAGCTCTGCTCCGACTTCGGAGCGACGACAAAAAGCTCATGGCCATCATCGCGGAGGGCATGCACGAGCTCGTGCAGGAAAACGCTGTGGATGCCATCGTCGTTGGTGACTAGGAAACGCATGCGCTAGTTAGTACGAAAGACCGGCTGCGCGGTAAGCCCAAATTTCATCGCGGGTTCGAGAAGTGAGGTCGATCAGCGCGCCCTTTATCGTTAAGGATGGCAATTCCATTCCAAACCTGGCCGATCCCCAATTCAAACAGACAGGAATGTCTGTGTCATCCCGCGGCCCGAACATCGCAAGCAGTGCAGTGTGCTCGACAAGATAAGGGGAGTAGCCCGGCCCGCCGATTCGTATGATAGACGAATCTCAGTGACAGGTCTTTCCCTTCGACTTCTTTCGCCTTCCCTCCGGGAGCGTAGCGGGATGGAGTCGCAGACGGCCCGGTCGATTTCATCTCCCGAAAAATTTCATGAAACCTGTGGTCTTCAACAATACCGTTCTGCGCGACGGGCACCAATCGCTGGCGGCGACGCGCATGACGACCGCTCAGATGTTGCCAGCCGCGGCGCGGCTCGACGCTCTTGGTTTTGGTGCGTTGGAAACCTGGGGTGGGGCGACGATCGATGCGACGCTTCGCTTTCTCCATGAGAATCCCTTCGACCGGCTGGATCGCTTGAAGGCTGCGGCGCCGCGCACGCCGCATATGATGCTCCTGCGCGGTCAGAATATCGTTCAATACACGAGTTTCCCCGATGATGTGGTTGAGGCGTTTGTCCGCTGCTCGGCGCGACACGGCATGGATGTGTTCCGCGTTTTCGACGCCTTGAACGACGTGCGGAACCTGCGCACCGCGATTCAAACCGTAAAGGCCGAGGGCAAGCACGCTCAAGGGGCGATTTGTTACACGACGAGCCCGGTGCATACTCCGGAACTATTGGCGGCGTTGGCGGATGACCTGGTCGAGATCGGATCGGATTCCATCTGCATCAAGGACATGGCCGGCCTGCTCACGCCGCGCATCGCCTATGACTTGGTGAAAGCGATCAAGCAGCGGCACCCGGTGCCGGTGATCGTGCACAGTCACGAAACCGCCGGTCTGGCGCTCGCTTCCTATCTGGCGGCAATTGATGCGGGGGCGGATGCCGTCGACACCTCGATCACGCCGTTTGCCAACGGTACTGGCCAACCGGATACCGTGCGCATGATGGCCGCGATGGCCGGCCACGCGCGGGCGCCGCATTATGATACGGCCGTGCTGCTCGAACTGCGGAAGTATTTCGAAGGCGTCGCGGTCGAGCTCGCCAAATTCATGAGCGCGGCCAACGAGCGGGTCGACAGCGATGCGCTGAGTTATCAGGTCCCGGGCGGGATGCTCAGCAATTTTCGCACGCAGCTCGCGGAGCTGAAAATGGAGACGCGAATCAACGATGTGATGGCAGAGGTTCCGATCGTTCGCCAGGCGCTCGGGTGGATTCCTCTGGTCACGCCTACGTCCCAGATCGTCGGCACCCAGGCGATGCTCAATGTGAAGTTTGGACGCTGGAAAAACCTCGCCCAGGCCGCGGTGGATATCGCCCTGGGCAAGTACGGCCGTACGCCCGGTCCAATCGATGCCGAGGTGCTCGTGTTGGCGCGCAAACAATCCGGACAGGAACCCGTGCTGGGCCGCCCGGCCGATTTGCTCGCGCCGCGCATGCCGCAGCTGCGCGAGGAACTTGCGGCCAAGGGGCTCGCCGTGACCGACGAAAACGCGGTGCTCTATGCCATGTTCCCGCGCGAGACGGAGGCATTCTACAAGCCCGCACCCGTCGCCGCAGCCTCATCGGCACCGGCGCCGGTCACGGTGGCGCCTCCGAACGGTTCTACTCCGCCGGCGAAATCCGCCACCATCACCCCGACTCTCCCATTCACTTCCACCTCGAAGCTGCGCGTCACCGTCGACGGAAAGGCCTACGAGGTCAGCGTCGAACTGCTCGACTCCGCAACCGGGTCCGCGCCCGCTGCCACTGCTTCCTCGGCTTCGTCGGGGGCGGCGGCTCCGGGGTCCGCTGCGCCTGTCGCGAACGCCTCCATGGCCGTGATCGCCTCGTCGCCGAACGTCTCGTCGGGTTCAAACGGCACGAGTGCGGTGGTGAGCCCGCTCGCGGGAAAGATTGTTTCGATCGACGTCACAGTCGATCAAGCCCTGGCGAAGGGTGCGCAAGTGGCGACGATCGAGGCGATGAAAATGAACACCTTTGTTTACGCGGCGAAGGCCGGTATTGTTACCGGCATTCACGTCCGCCCGGGCGATGCCGTCGAAGAGGGCGTCGCTCTGCTCACCATGGCGTGACCACCTTGCGTCGCGTCGCGCCTTCGCCTCCCTCACCGCTACTGTTTTTCCGCCGCCGCCACGCCTTTGTTATGTCCCAGTTTGCACCCTTGATCGCCGCCGCACTTCCGCCTCATCCCAGTTTGGGGGAGAGCATGGTGTATCAACTCAATGGACTCATCGTCGTGCTCGTAGCGCTTTGTGCGATCTGGGGCGTGCTGGAGTTGACCGGGATTTATTTTCGGCGCGTGGCAGCGTCGCCGACGTCCCCGACGGTGCCGGATGGGCTCGGCGCGCTCGCGCCCGCTGCCTCCGCAGCGGCTTATGTTTCCCCTGAAACGGTGGCGGTGATTGCCGCTGCGGTCTCCGCCACGATTCCGCGCCCGCACCGGATCCAAGTGATCGCCCCGCTTTCATCGGAACTCGATCGCGCGTCCGGGGAACGTCGCGCGAAAGCCGGTTCTGATCCCGTTCGCTGACCCCTGTTGCCATGCTTCAAGGACTTGTTGATTTTTTCTCCACGACCGGGTTTGCGCTGATTACCTGGAAGATGGTCGTGATGTGGGCGGTGGTCGGAGTCCTGCTCTGGCTCGCGATCGCGAAGGGCTTCGAGCCGTTGCTCCTCGTGCCCATCGCCTTTGGCGCCCTGCTCGCCAACCTGCCGACCCGCGGTGTGATCACCTCCGAGTTGCGACCGGATGGCGTCTATGAGTCGGCGACCTTCCGGATCGAGGGCCAGGTGCTGTCAGGTACTAACCATGTGGATACGCCCGGCGCGGCGCCGACCCAGGTGATGAAGGTGGAACGAATTGAGGGCGGCCTCTTTGATTTTATTTCCCAAGGCATCAAGCTGGAGCTGTTCCCGCCGCTGATTTTTCTCGGAGTGGGCGCGCTGACCGATTTCGGACCGCTCATTGCGATGCCACGCACCCTGCTGCTCGGCGCGGCGGCGCAGTGCGGACTGTTCTTTACGTTTATTGGCGCCGGGCTGCTTGGTTTCACGTCCAAGCAGGCGGCGTCGATCGCAATCATCGGTGGGGCGGATGGCCCGACCGCGATCTTTCTCACCAACAAACTCGCTCCAGAATTGCTCGGGGCCGTGGCGGTGGCCGCGTATAGTTATATGGCGCTCGTGCCGCTGATTCAGCCGCCGATCATGCGGCTGCTGACCACGGACAAGGAGCGACGGATCCGGATGCAGTCCCTGCGCAAGGTCTCTAAACTGGAGAAGCTTATTTTTGCGCTCGTGGTCATGGTCATCTGTATCCTGCTCGTGCCGGATGCAGCGGCGCTGATTTCAATGCTCATGCTCGGGAATTTTCTCCGCGAATGTGGAGTCACCGAGCGACTGGTGAAGTCGGCGCAAAACGAGATCATCAACGTGTTGACGATCTTTTTGGGCACGAGTGTCGGGATTACGATGCGCGCGGAAAGCTTTCTGGCCCCGGCGACGCTCATGATCATCGTGCTCGGCGTCGTGGCGTTTGCGTTTTCGACCGCGGGCGGGGTGCTGGCGGCCAAGCTCATGAATGTGCTCAGTCCCAACAACCCGATCAATCCGCTGATCGGATCCGCGGGGGTTTCGGCGGTGCCGATGGCGGCGCGGGTGTCGCATGTCGAGGGACAGAAATACGATTCGGGTAACTATCTCCTCATGCACGCGATGGGACCGAATGTGGCGGGTGTGATCGGCACCGCCGTGGCGGCAGGTTACTTCCTGTCCACGCTCGGGCGGTGAGCACACCAGTGATCCATCTCTTGGGAGCGATCGTCGGGCGCTGGACGCGGCGGCGCCTTGCGGTTATCTTTGGTGCAGAAACGGCTCGGGTTGGGGCGATCGTTCTCCCGCGTCATGCCTGCTGATTCGCCTGTACCCCGGTCGCGTATCCCCTCGCAGAGCGGGTGGACGATTGAGCGGCGGAGTCGGGTTGAATCGACCCAGGCTCTCGCGCGCGGTCGTCCGGCCTGGTCGGCCGTGGTCGCCGCCGAGCAGACGGCGGGCCGGGGGCAGGCAACGCGGAGTTTTGTTTCGGATCCGGGCGGACTCTATATAACGGCAGTCTTGCCGTATTCAGGCGATGCCGCGGAGACGCGAGGCTTCGCGCTGGCGGTGGGTTGGGCGTTAAGGGAGACACTGCGGAAACTGGGGGTGCGGCAGTTGCGGTTGCGCTGGCCGAATGATCTGATGATCGGTGCGCGAAAGGTGGGCGGTATCCTGGTTGAACAGGGCGGACCGGATACGTTGCTCGTCGGCGTCGGGCTCAATGTCACCAACCGTCCTTGGATTGTGGATACGGGGTTGGAAGCACGGGCGGGCAGGCTGGCCGATGGGTTGGCCCCTGGAGTAATCCTGGAGCCGGAGCGACTGACGGCGCGGGTATTGGCGGCGATTCGACACGCGCATGAGAGCGTCGGCGAACAGCGGTTGGCTGGATTGGTGGCGCGTTTGAATCGCGGTTGGGGTCGGTCGCGTGAAGTGGTGCTGGAGCCGGCGGGCGGAGTGTCGTTGGCGGAACAGCGAGGCTGGTTTCGCGGGATCGATGGGGACGGGCGGGTACGGGTTGAAACCGCCTCCGGGGAAGTAATGGCGATCCCGGCGCACCTGATCGGGCGACTTCGCGAGGTGGGTTGAGCGCAGCGCGCGCGAGGTCGTGAAACAGAATCCTGTCTGTATAGATCAGGCTTTCGTTTTCCGATTCGCGGCGTGGCGACCTTTGGCTCCGCCTCACGACTCATCAATCACTTCCGCCGCCCTATGCCTCCAGTTGCGGAAGTCGCCTTAACGATCGCTTGGCGCAAAGTATGGCCGAATGGCTTGACCGGCAGCGCCACTTGGCCGATAATGGGGCATGACAACAATCTTCGACTTGGCAGAGGCACCGGCATCCGTCGCCGTCGAACGCATCCGCTCGGGGATTCCGGCATCGGCCTTCCGCACGCTCGCTGACCGTCTAGGAATATCCCAGAACGAGCTGGCGAGCAAGCTGCGAGTCGCAACCCGGACCCTCACCCGCCTCGCCAGCGAGCATAAGCCACTTCCGCCGGACATCACGGAAAAAGTCCTCCGCGCCGCTCGTGTGATGAAAAAAGCCCGCACGATCTTTTCGGACGACCCCTCCGTCGTCACCTGGCTCAACACAGAATCGCCGGCGCTCAACGGCGTAAAGCCTATCGACTTACTCGATACGGACGTTGGCGCGGCAGAGGTGGAGGGACTGATTCTCGGGTTGGCCTACGGCAACTTCCAGTAATGCGTCTCCACCGCATCGGAGCGCAGTACTTCAACGAAACAGCAGCGAATGCGTTTTCCGGGTTGGGGGGCGTTTACGCGCCCGGACGCTGGCACCACCCGGGAAAGCCGATTATCTACACGGCTTCCACCCTTTCCCTCGCGATGCTGGAAATCCTCGTCCACATCAACCGCTCGCTTAAGATCCAGCCCTATGCGTCGTGGATAATCGAGGTGCCGGATTCGATGATCGCGACACCGGGCGCGCTTCCAGTGAACTGGGCCCTCGACATCGAGGCGACGCGCACTTTCGGCGATGAATGGCTGGCCAAAGGCGCGGACGTAGCCATCCGCGTGCCCAGCGTCATCGTCAAGACGGAGGATAACGTCCTCCTCAATCCACTCCATTCGGAATACAAACGCTCATGGGTCGTAAGCGGACCGCATCCCGTTGTATTCGACCCGCGCCACATTGATCCAAGCACGATTGTGTAGATCGAGCGCCTTCACCTCACGGCCATTAATGAACAACCGATTTTCGGACAGCTGAACTCGCTCTCCCGGCAACCCTGCGAGGCGCTTCATCCACGGAATCTTTCGTCCTGCCCATTTCGACGTCGGCGGAACGTCAAAGATCGCCCTTTCGAAGCGCTCCGGCGAACGCGATCCCCACAGTCCAACCAAGCCGGCGAAGGCATCTCCCGCCATGACCCCCGGCTGCATGGACTTTCCCAAAAATGCGAAGAAGGCGCACGCCACTGTGCCACACTGCGCCCGACGCCGCCGCCGTCAGGAGCGCAATCCTCACTGCCGTTCGTCGCGGCATCGTCACATTCCAATGTCGAAGAAGTGAACTCCGTTCGGCCTGATCAGGCTCAGCGAACCGGGAGGAACGTCGTCGTAAAGGTTGCGCTGTCCGCCGGTGCCACCAGTTCAAGATAAAAGCTTTCGCGGCGCGTGGGCGGCACGTCCGGAGACGATCCGTGCCACAGCTTGAACTCACCCGGGGCGGTGAGTGTCACCCGCATGACCACTCCATTGCCGTAGTCGACCTCGAACTCCGCGCGTTCGCGAAAGGTAGCTACCTGCACCCCGCGCCAATGCGTGAAGGAATCCGGACGCCCCTCGGCGAACGCACGCTCGGCAACGAATTTTCCGTCGAGCCTGACTTTCCCCTGCAAATGCAGGGCAAGACCGAGTTGCCGGTTTCCGTCCGTGGTCTCTAAGACGGCTGTGTCGACCAAGGTATCGCCCACGATTGCCAGCGTGCGCCGCGCCCGGGCATCGGGCCGATAACGCGGCTGGGCGACGGAGATTCGCGCCGGCTGCCCGGAATATTCCAGGAGTTCGCCCAACGCATGCTCCGCCTGGCCCTCGCCATTCACGAGCGGGACGTTGTGATTGAGCCCACGGGTATAGTATCCTTTATATAGCGGCGACCCATATCCAACCACTCCCGGGTCGTGGGTAATCGGGGTTTCCCCGAAAAATGCCGAATAGTTGAGTGCCTCACTCTGGCTATGTGAACGCGTGAGCTGTCCGTAATGGGTGAATAGCTGCCAGCCCCCGCCCAGCAGTATCGCCATGCGGGATGACTCGAGATTGCGGCTGGTCACCGGTGGCAATGTAAACGGTCGGGGCGATGCCGCCGGCGGATCCAGCAGTGTGTTCCAATCACGGATGTTGGCGGCTTCCTGAAGGCCGAGCGTGGTCGGAAACACCCGATAGGTCTCGGCAAACAATTCGCGATTCGGCGCCGTTCCGCTGGCACCGCTGTCGGCCGGGTTGGGCAACTGGCCGTTGGGGAACCGGAGATAGGTCGGGACCAGCATCAGGTTTTGCGCGGTCGCCATTTCTGGAGCGAGCTCCCACGCGCGGCCGGCAATTCCAGCCGTGGTGAATAACGACATCACCGCCCGCACGACGTACGTGTTGTAGCCGAGTGACTGTTCGTACCAGAGGTAGTCACTCGTGATTCCTTCCGCCATCTGACGCCGCAGTCCGAAGGGGCCGTCAATCGCCGTTCGCCAGAGGGTTTCGTCGCCGAAGAGAAGAGCGACCTGCGCCACCGCACACCGCTGCCAGGTGGCGATGTTGTGGATGTTCAACATGCTGGTGTTAAGTACATCGACCTCCAGTTGAAAAAAACGGGTCCACCAGCGCTGCCGCTGCTCGTCCGTTGCCGTTTTGCCCAAAAGTCGAACGGCCTCGGTGAACTTCACCAGATTGGTGGCTTCGGTCAGAGTCTGCCAGAAGAGCCGGGCCTGGTGTCCGCGGCGCTGCGGCTCCCACTTCAGGAAGTTGTCCGCATAAAAGTCCATCTGGCCAATCACCCAGGCTGCGTATCGCGTGTCTCCAGTTACCCGATACAGGCGGGCGGCCCGCACCATCGTTTCAACATGGCGGCCGCGGAAGGTGACCACCCACCAAGCGAGGAGTTTGGGCGTGATCTCAATCTGAGGATCCGACGGGCTGGAAAAGAACGAAACCTCCTCGTGTGGGATCTGCCCGGTCCATGTCACCCGCGATCCGTCCTTTGGGCTCACCCCATCATGGGACCATCCAGGCAACCATTCGACGCGATCACGATGCTTTGTCATCCAAGCATCCACACTCGCGCGCTCCGCTTTCAGCCATTTCGCCCAGCCCGCGTCCGTCGTCACCCTTTGTTTCGCTCCGTCCCAGTCTTCGCGCGCCGCCCGCCAGGGACGTCCCTGAGCATCATAAACTTTGAGTTCAGCGAACTGCTTTTCCGGGTCAGGCTTGGGAAAGCTGGCCGCCAGCGCGGATGCCATTAGGACCGTGCATGCCCAAATGCAGAAAGGTAATCGCATGGTTGGAGCCGATCACGAAGTCCCTGATCTTGCACGCCTGCACCGATAATCCCGCAGTCAACGGTGAAGGCCTCAGCTCCAGTCTCCGGGCGGAATAGGTCTTCGGCTGGTCGTCGTTCAGAGGACGTAAGGGAAACGCACGCGAGGGTCGTTCGGGGGGAAATCCTTGGTGTTGCGGGTGACCAAAATGCAGCCCTCGATTTCGGCGCTGGCGAGCACGATGGCGTCGGGCAGCTTGAGTCGCAGGGCCTGGCGCAACTCCACCGCTCGTCGGGCGACGATCTCCGTCAATTCGACGCGCCCAAGGGAGCCAAGCAACGCTTCGGCGGCTTGCCGCTCGGCATCAGTGCGGGCGCCGGCCAGCAGTTCCATGAACGAGATAATCGAGTAGAGCGGCCGCTGGTAACGGGCCAACTCTTCCCGGGCGGCGGGGATACCTTGGAGATAGTCGATCAGGACGTCGCTATCGACGACGGCTTTCACCGCGACCACTCCTCGCGCAGGGTGTCCACCGTGGCGCGACTGTCACCCCGCGGCGCCCAGGAGCCGAACGCCTCTTCACGGGTAACCGCATGCTTTTCGGAGAGCATGGCGTCCAAAGCGCGGCGAATGGCCTCGGCGCGGGAGATCTTCTCCCGCTCGCAAAGCTCAGCGAGAGCCGCCAGTTGATGGTCGGGCAGGTCGATGATCGTTCTCATGATGACGCAATGTGATGACGCAATGCGTTTGTCAAATCTCGACCTAATCGCGGCGACGGTGGACCAGGCGGGGCGACCGTTGCGTGTTGGGTCGAGGGGGGCGTCGTCTGGTCGCAGGGGAGGCGACGGTACCGCCGCCGCCACTCCCACCACCACCGCAGAGACCGTCGATTTCCTGCGCGGCGCCGTTCATGGCGTCGGCGTTATTCGAATAGATGAACACCTTGCCGGAGTCGTCCTCGGCAATGTCGATCTGCGCACCGGTCGTTTCCGTGATGCGGCGGATCGTTTTGCCGCCGGGCCCGATGAGCAGGCCGATCTTCCCGGGATCGATCTGGATCGTCTGGATGCGGCGCTCTGTCTCAGAGCTGAACGGGGGCAAGCGCCCTGCGGCGACAAAGATATTCACCACCTTGACCGCAAAGGTGAAGTAGTGACCCCTTTTTCTTGGCCCTTATGTGTAACCCATCACTCCGGATCATACCACCCCCCTCACAAGTTCGACGCCTTGGCTTTTCGGATAGGAAGATGTCAGAGGCGGAAGCATTGACACGTTTTTCTGTCTATTCACGATTTGCTCATGCGCTTGGATCGGCCAGTGATGTGGGTCATTGGATTTCTGATGGTCGCCGTACTGGTCGCGATCGTCCTGCAACACAAAACGAATGCGGAGCTCCGCAGCCAAATCGCGGACTTGTACGATAAGGTTGAGCGACCGGACGGTCCCGAAGGCTCAGCGCGGGTGATTATCTCAAATGCTGGTGTGACGGCGAATGAGGGAGGGGAACTGGCACGGCTTCGTGCCGAAGTGAATCTCCTCAAGGTTCGGACACAGGAACTGGCGGTCGCTGCGAAGCAAGGCGCGGCAAACAATCCGCCGCTCAACCTTGTACCGGCCGCAAGGTGGAAGAATGCAGGCCGGGATTCTCCCGAGGCCGCGGTAGAGTCATTCATGTGGGCATCCGATAGCGGTGATCTGGAAATGCTTGCGAACACCATCCTTCTTGATGCCGCAGCCCGAGAGAAAGCAGCGGCAATCCTTGCGCGAATTCCCGATTCGGCGCGCGCGTCCTACAATACTCCCGAGAAGCTCGTGGCGCTTCTGCTGGCGCGTGATACCGATGCGCGTGCGATGCAAGTGCTAGGAGCAAATACGGCCGGTGACGACGCTCTCGTGAGCTTGCGGCTACAAAAAGACGACGGAAAGACGAAGGACGAAGGATACCAATTCAAGCGAACCGCGGATGGATGGCGGCTCATCGTGCCTGGCAAGGCAGTCGATAAGATGGGAAAGAAGCTGACGGATCCTCCGAAGAAATAGGTGCGCCGCCGGACCTTTTGCCGAACAGTATTATTGAGCGATACCGCGTTTTATAGACCGGAAATCCAATTTTCCGATTGAAAGCACCTCGTCGTTTTTGCGGTGCATGTTTTCGGGGGGAGCATGGGAAGGCCGGACGCGCGCTTCAGGATTTCGATCAAGGCCAGCAGGCTTCGAACACGATGATAGTCGAGTTGATTGAGCCCCCGGGGCTTTGGTGGGAAGAAGGGCTTTCGTCTTCGCGTTATTAATCGTGGTGGATCGCTGCAGCGTTTGGGTGGGTGAAACAGATATTGCTGTCTGTTATCGGCGAATTCCCAGAACAGGCAGGAATGCCTGTATCACTTTTCGAGCCTGGATCCGGGTATGAAAAAGCCGCGACCTGTGTCGCGGCTTGAAGTTTTGTGGTCTCAGGATTCCTCAGGACCAATCGAGGCGCGCTGCTTACGGCGTGTCGGTGGTCGCAGGGGATGCGACGGTGCCGCCGGCATCTTGCTTCTGGGCTTCCATTTCCTTCATGGCGGCTTTGCGCGAGAGGCGGACCTTGCCCGACTTCTCGTCAATGCCCACGCACTTCACCC
>CAYVDZ010000059.1:968-13922 GCA_964450575.1 uncultured Opitutus sp. | reverse complement strand
GTGGCCGTTCAGCGCCAGTCCGATGGCGTAGCCGGTGCAGGCGCTTTCCGCCAAGGGTGTATTCATTAACCGGCGACGCCCGAATTCCTTCAGCAAACCGTCGGTCACCTTGAAGGCGCCGCCGTAGGTGCCAATGTCCTGGCCCATGACGAGCGATTCAGGGCGCTCGGTGAGAATCTTGCGCAACCCGAGGTTGAGTGCCTGCGCGAGGTTGAGTTGCGCTGGCGCGGCGAGTTCCGGTTTCCAAGGGAAGGGTTCAGACGCGGGGGCGAACAACCCTGCTTCCATCCCGGCCGGCGTGGGTCGGGCGGTCGCGACGGCGACCTTGATACAGGCTTCGAGGAAGGCGTTGAGTTCGTTCTCGAGGGCTTCGACGCGGTCGGAGCCGACCAAGGCGACGAGCGAGGCCCGTACGCGCGGTTGGAGGTCGCGGGCAAAAAAACCGTCGCTCTCGCCCGCGAGGAGGTAATCGCACGTGTCGTACGCCGCATGGCCGCGGAGCCGCAACGTGTGAGCCTCGATCAGCATGGGGCGGGAGGTGGTGCGGACTTTTTCGATGGCGGCGGCGAGGGCCTTGGTCGTCTCCGCAACGTCGCGGTTGGTGTCGATCGCGAAACTCTCAATCCCGTAACCCGCGGCACGTTTCCACAATTCGGTGCCCGCGGCGAATTGCTCGCAGGTGGGCGTCGAGTAGGCGTAACCGTTGTTCTCAATGACGAAGATGAGCGGTAGTGAGAGCAGCGAGGCGAGGTTCATCGTCTCATGCACGTCGCCGGTGCTGGAGGAGCCGTCACCGAAAAATGCGAAACCGACCGCGGGCCGGCCGAGACGGCGCTGTGAGTCCGTCGTGCCTGCGACGGTCGAGAGCATGGCGCCGAGATGGCTGATCATCGGCAGCGAACGATTGGGAATGTCGCCGTGATGGATGTTGCCCTCGCGCGCTTTCGTAGGGCTGTCGGCGTTGGCGAAGTATTGATTGAGGTGTTCGCACAGGTGCTGGCTCCAGATCAGATGACCGCCGAAATCGCGGTGCGTGAAGCAAACGACGTCGATGTTCTTGTCCGCCAACAACGCCAGCGGAACGATCAGACCTTCGTTGCCCTGGCCGCCGGTGACCGTGCCGCGAATCAGGCCCTGGCGAAAGAGCTCGAGGATGCGATTATCGCCCGTGCGGGCGAGATGCATCCACGCATAGATGCGCAACAGGGTGTCGGCTGGAGTGTGCTCAAGTTCCTCGGCACGCAGGTTGCGTGACGCCAGGATCGCGGGAGGAGTGGGAAATGCCATGAACTTTGGGGCGGAAGGTGAGGGTCGAAAGCGGCGCGGGCAAGCGAGAGATTTTGCAGGTGCAGATTTTGCAGGTGGGGCATTTAAATTCCGTTCCGACTGCAGCCGCCGGTCGCTTCGGCTGGCAGGGAGGCGTACGCGTCTTGGGTGGCGGTTTTGCATTCGCGTGAGTTCGCGACCCCGCAAAACTGACAACGTTGCGCCCGCATAAATATTGAGCTCGGCTCTGCGACGGCAATTGCCCCACTCGTGAACCTGCAGTCGGCGCTGAGTCAAATCAGCGTTCCACTTTCCATCCTCCCCTGTGATTTCCTTACTCAAACCTTCCCCTCCGCCGGCCACCTTTGTTCCGTCCGACCGCATCGACGCCGAATATCGGCGGCAGCGCTGGCGGGTGTTTGCCGGAATCTTCATCGGTTACGCCGCGTTTTATCTGGTGCGGAAAAACTTCGCCCTGGCGATTCCGGACATCCTCAAGGAATACCCGCAGTATTCCAAAGCGGCGCTTGGTTCGGCCATGACCGGTTTGTCGATCGCCTATGGCGTTTCGAAATTCATCATGGGCTCGGTTTCAGATCGCAGTAATCCTCGCTGGTTCATGACGCTCGGGCTGCTGCTCACCGCCGGCGTGACGTTTGCGTTTGGCAGTATACCGGCGATTTACGGTTCGCTCTTCGCGATCGTCGCGCTGCAAACCTTGAATGGCTGGTTCAATGGCATGGGCTGGCCGCCCTGCGGTAAAACCATGGTCCATTGGTGGAGCACCAAGGAGCGCGGAGTCACCGTGGCAGTCTGGAACGTGGCGCATAACATTGGCGGCGGGCTTGTCGCGAAACTCGCGTTGTTGGGCGTGCTGATTTTCCACGATTGGGGCGCCAAGTTTTATTTTCCCGCGACCATCGCGGCTTTGGTGGCGGTGTTGATTGCGGTGCTGTTGCGGGATACGCCGCAGAGCTGCGGCTTGCCGCCGATCGAGGTCTATAAGAACGATTATCCGCCGGATTATTCCGCGGCGCACGAACGCACATTCACGTTCAAGGAGATCTTTTTCAGCTACGTGCTAAATAATAAATTTTTATGGGCCATCGCGGTGGCCAACGCCTTTGTTTATTTCGTGCGGTACGGCGTCGTGGATTGGATTCCGACCTATCTGCAGATGGACAAAGGCTTCTCGTTTCAACAATCGAGCATGGCGTGGGCGGCCTTCGAGTTCGCGGGCATCCCTGGAACGATTCTGTGCGGCTGGATGTCCGACAAAATTTTCAAGGGCAGCCGGGCGCCGGCGACGATTCTCTTCATGGCGTTCACACTTCTCGGTTTGATTGTATATGGATTGAATCGCACTGGCCCGCTCTGGATCGACATGGCCGCGCTGATCGCGATTGGGTTTTTTGTCTACGGTCCGATTATGATCATCGGCCTGCACGCGTTGGATCTCGTACCGAAGAAAGCGGCGGGCACCGCGGCCGGATTCACCGGGTTCTTTGGCTATGTATTCGGCTCGGCCATCGCCGGCACAGGCGTGGGCTGGATCGCGGATACGTGGGGTTGGAGCGGAGTGTTTGGCACGATGATCGTGTGTTGTATACTGACAATGCTCTTCAGCGCCATGACGCTGAGCCATCGTGCCACGAGCAGCGCCGGGGTGAAGTGAATTTATGAATACGTCTGTAATAAACCCGGTTTCATTGGTTGGCTCCCCGGGCCGTGTTTGCCTCTTCGCCTTGTTCGCAGGGGTCTCCGCGCTGGCCGGCGTGGCGCAGCCCCTGGTGGTCGCACATCGCGGCGCGAGCGGCTACTTGCCGGAGCATACGGCGGCCGCGAAGGTGTATGCGCATGCGCTCGGTTCGGACTATATCGAGCAGGATCTCGTCTTGTCGAAGGACAATGTGCCGGTGGTCCTGCATGATATCCACCTCGATACCGTATCCGACGTGGCCCGACGCTTCCCGGATCGGAAGCGGGCGGATGGGCGTTATTACGCGCTCGATTTCACGGTGGCGGAAATGAAGCAACTGCAGATCAGCGAGCGCTTCAACGCGAATACCGGTGCGCCCGTCTATCCACGGCGTTATCCGTCCGCGACGTCACCCGCGGCCTTTCAGATCCTGACGTTCGAGGAGGAGCTCCAGCTCATCCAGGGACTGAACCGCAGTACCGGACGCGAGGCCGGAATTTATCCTGAGATCAAGCAGCCGAAATGGCACCGCGACCAGGGACGCGATCTCAGCGCCGTGGTTCTTCCGATTCTGGCGCGCTTTGGTTATAGCACCAAAGCGGACAACTGTTTTCTTCAGTGTTTCGAGCTGACCGAGGTGCGGCGGCTGCGCGGCGAACTCGGCTGGAAAGGTCGACTCGTGATGCTCATCGGCAGCGCCGCGAAAGAAGCGGATGAGACGGACAACAACCGGCTCGTGACGCCGGAAGGTATCCGCGAATTGGCACAGCTGGTGGATGGGATCGGGCCGGCGATGGCCCGCGTTGTCACCTGGACTCCGACGGGGCAGCGGCGCGTGAGTGAGCTCGTGAAATTGGCTCATGGCGCCAAGCTGGTCGTGCACCCCTACACGGTGCGACTGGATGACCTGCCGAAGAATTGCCCGTCGGTGGACGAACTCCACGCCGCGTTGTTCGGCGAGGCGCGGGTGGATGGCGTGTTTACGGATTTCCCTGACGTCACCGCAGCGTGGATACGGCGCTCCGTTCCCTAGCTGGATTCAACTCCGTCGAGATCGAAGGCAGGGACGGCCCTTGCCGCATTAAGTTCCGGCAGCTGCGAACAGGTTATGAGGTCGGCCGCAAGGCCGCCGCTTGGCGGCAATGCAGCTGCACCCTCGGCGCTATCGGCAACGCGGCATTCGACGCTTGAAGCCTATCGACGTTTCAGATCGGCAATTCCGCAACCGGTCGGCGCTTGATTCAACAACGAGCGGATCGATCTCTTCGAAACGCGCCCAAGCAACCGCAGAGTACGCGGAGGGAGCGGATGGTTGAGGGCGTCCGAGCGACCTTCGGCGGTAATCACTCCCGGGGATCCGATTCGGTTCGGACTTAAACCCGCACGATTTCGCTGATGCGCACTTCGTGACTCGCGTGATCCACCTAATACGAAGAGAGATACCCTTCTGACCGGAGATTCTCGATGGGCGCCCAACCGCGTCGACTGTTTGTTAGTCCCCGATCTCAATGGCCGCCGTGCAATTTGGTCGGCCAAATTTTTGCCGAACTTTAATATATAGGTGAGCTACGCTGAGCGGTCGATCTGCGATCTAATACACATCTTCCGAATACTCAGAAAGAGCGACCGCGTTGGTTCTGACGTCTGGGGTTGCGTGTTTTCAGCCTGCGCCGAGCGATTTCATAATTTTCCCTGCCAACGGTTCCTTCACTTCGGAATGCCTCGGGATGGCTTCAACGACACCGGTCCGGGGATTGATCCAAAGGGAATGTGATCCACCCTCTCGCTTGAGGTAGCATCCAGCATGACGGAGACGCTTCTCCAACTCACGACGCTTCATCAGACGGCGACAACCGTCTGAATGGCAGTCTTGGGCAATCCCCGACGTGCATCCGCAACGCGGTCCTCAAAGATCAGTCGAATCGCGTCGCTAAGATTCTTCTTCGTCTCCAAGATGGTTTCTCCCTGCCCATTGGCGCCGGGTACTTCCGGACAAATCGCCCAGTAGCCGCCTTCCGGGGCCTCTTCTATGATTGCGGTAAATTTGCCCTTCATAGCTCGAAACATGTCTGTCGGATGGATTCCGTCAATCGCGCGGTCTGAGCCTTTTTGCCCAACAGGCCGGCCGATCCATGGGGCCTGCCTGTTACATGTTACGGTCGTCGCGAAAGTGAACCTTCGTTCGATAACAGCCATGAATCGGGGTAAAGCTGCTCTGGTGTTGTTTGGGGCCGGCCGATCCATGGGGCCTGCCTGTTACATGTTACGGTCGTCGCGAAAGTGAACCTTCGTTCGATAACAGCCATGAATCGGGGTAAAGCTGCTCTGGTGTTGTTTGGGGACGGGTTCTTGCTGGCGACGTGGCACGTCGACTTCGAATTCAGTTTCCGGGCGCAATCTACCATATAATCAATCGTGGCAACTATCGACGCGATCTGTTTGCCACGGCTGGTGCGGCAAGATCGTTCGAAGCCGTGCTGGGTGAAACGGGCACGCGCTTTGGATGGGAAATCCACGCTTTTGTCCCAATGCGCAACCACTTCCACTTGGCTATCACCACTCCCGTAGCGAATCTGGGCGAGGGTATGCATTGGATGCAGACCACGTTCGCAGTGCGCTTTAATCGTTTTCGCTCCGAGTCGGGCCATTTGTTCCAAGGACGGTATCAATCGCCGCTTATTCAGGACGCTGCAGCGCTGGTGCGCGTCGTCGATTACATCCATCTCAATCCCGTCCGAGCTGGAATTGTGTCGGCTCCACAGCTTGCTGGATTTCGGTGGGGCAGTCTGCGGCGATTCGTGCGTGGGCCCCGACCGGATTGGCTCTCACCGGCTTCTTGGTTGAGCGAATTGCATATCGAGGACTCACGTGAGGGTTGGTCCCGCTATGTCGATCAGGTGACGACCCTGGCCGGTGATTCCGCTAGTCAGGAAAGATTGGGATTTGATGAAATTTCCCGTGGGTGTCCGGTGGGAACAGATGCGTGGAAAAAGGCAATCGCGCGGGAATACCAACATCGAGCGATCGAGCAGGACTTGCCGCGCCACGAAACTCGAGCCCTTAAAGAAGAACGATGGAACGTCGCACTCGGGAAAGCACTGCTCGAGCAGCAGAAAAGTCGGCAGGAACTTGCATCGCCGCCGGGCCCTCTACCCTGGAAGGTGGAGATTGCGTCACGAGTCCGGGAGCTTTCAGGCGCGCCTTATTCATGGATCGCCGGGATGCTTTCAATGGGCTCCCCGCTCGCCGTCCGGGTCGCGGTTTGGCGTTGGTGTAACATGTAACAGGCAGGCCCCGTGGATCGGCGCCTTCATGTATTGAACCCACCGTTTGAGATCTTCCTGAAGAACAGCGTCGAGTTCGTCCTGTGCGGTGAGCTTCTTGAACCAATAGCACGTCTTTCCATTGATTCTCTTCTTTCTGTGCATATCCAGCAGCCACAGGGTGGCCGAGTCGTCATCCGATTCCAAAAGATACTTCCACCTACGCCAGAGCTTCGCTACTGGAGTGAACTCAATTTTTTTTAATGGATGTGCAGGCTGCATATCGTCTTTGATTCGAGCTGCAATTTCATCGGCATACTCTAACGGGACGGATTCCCACGCATCATTCCATTTTATTGAGAGAGACATCGATAACGTTTGCCCAACAGTATAATTAGCCTTAACTGACTAAGGCTTTGCAAGGGAGGGTGGCCGAAAGGAAAGGTTGGGTCATATGGGAAAAAGGGAACGGGATGCGCTGTAACTCTTTACCCGCAATCTATCTTGCGTCGACTTGAATGTGGTGCAATCCAGGACTTGGGTGGTCCGCGTTCTGGTGCAGCTTCCGCGGAAAGCTTTATTAGGAGTTTGGCTTCCCGCGGAAACGGTACTGAAGGAATTTTGTTATATTCCTCGGCGGAGGCGCAAAAAGATCGGGCTTTGGAGTCTGCGTTGCCGCCTGGTTTGTTCTCTCGACGCCCGGATTCTGCGAACGCTGGGGACCTTCGCCCCAGGTCGGGGCGTCGGTCAGGCCCTCGGATTTAAAGCGCCAGCACCTCGCCTGATTTGAGCGGGCGTATGTCGTAGCCGGCTTTGGCGGCGCGGGCGGCGAAGGCGGGACCGTCTTGGGCGATCAGCGGCCAGGTGTTATAGTGAATGGGAACCGTGACTTTTGGCTTGAGGAACTCGAGCGCAGTCAACGCGTCGTCGGGTCCCATGGTGTAGTTGTCGCCGATGGGGATTAAAGCGGCGTCCAAGCCAAGCCGGCCGATCAGCTGCATATCCATGAACAACGCCGTGTCGCCGGCATGATAGACGGTTTTTCCGTCGGCCTGCACCACGATGCCGCAGGCGACGCCGCTGTAGATCGGATTCAAGCCTGATTCCATGCTGGAGGTGTGATGCGCGAGGGTGAGCTTCACCCGGCCAAACGGAAAATTATAACCGCCACCGGGATTCATCCCGTGCGTCTTCGCCCCTTTCGCGCTGAAGTATTCGGCGATCTCGAAATTGGCCACGATGGTCGCATCGCACTGTTTCGCGAGCCGCAGGGCGTCGCCGGTGTGGTCATCGTGTCCGTGGGAAACGAGAATGTAATCACAACGCACCTCCTCGGCCTTGATCGAGGCTACCGGATTGTCGGTGAGAAACGGATCAAACAGGAGACGCGCCTTCGCGGTCTCGAGGAGGAAACAGGAGTGGCCGTAGTAAGTGAGATTCATGGTGGAAAATAGTAGCTATATTATAAACGTTGAGACCCGTCCGCCGAGCGACGCGCGTAACTGATCCGAGCGGCGGGGCGCCGCCCTTTGCGGAGAGAACGTTCGGATGAGGATTGGGGTTTTACTCAACCAGTAACGCTCCATTCCTTCCCCATTCTTCAACTCGCTACCGGGTGGGAAACCTTATCGATTCGGATCATTACATCCGGGGTGAGTTGCTCGATCAGATCGAGCGCTCCGAGGTTTTCCTTCAACTGTTCCACGCGCGAGGCTCCGAGGATGACGGAGCTGACGTGCGGGTTCTTGAGACACCATGCCACCGCGAGTCGCGGCAGCGAGGTGCCGAGTTCGCGGGCGATATTCGCCAGCGAGGTGATCGCGGAGAGCTTCTGTGGGCCATCAGGTTGATTCAGCAGGCGATCGCGCAGCCAGGCGAGGTCGGGCGAGTCCAGACGGGAGTTCTTGGGTATGCCCTGACTATATTTACCGGTAAGCAAACCGGAGGCCAGAGGCGACCAGGTGGTCAGGCCGACTTCGATCGGAGGCAGGAAGAGCGAGGCGTATTCCTTTTCGACCCGCGTGCGATGGAATAAATTATATTGCGGTTGCTCGACAATGGGGGCGTGGAGGTTGAGCTGGGCGCAGACCCGATGAGCCTCTTTGATCTCTGCGGCACTCCATTCGCTGGTGCCCCAATAGAGGACTTTGCCTTGGACGATCAGATCATGCATCGCCCGCGCCGTCTCCGCGATGGGCACCGCCGGATCGGCCCGGTGACAATAATACAGATCAAGGTAGTCGACTTGGAGCCGGCGCAGCGCGTCATGGCACGCCTCGAAGACGTGTTTGCGGGAAAGGCCGGTCTGGTTCGATTTGTCCTCTTCCCAGCCGAAATAGACTTTGCTGGACACGAGATACGAGCTGCGCCGCCAACCGGAGGTTTTAAAGATTTCACCCATCACGCGTTCGGCCTGGCCGTCCGCGTAGGTTTCGGCGTTGTCGAAGAAATTGATTCCGGCGTTGTAGGCGGCGTGCATCAACTCGCGAGCGACAGGGTCGCCGATTTGTCGGCCGAAAGTGACCCAGGCACCGAAGGAGAGTGCACTGATTTGGAGACCGGAATGACCGAGGCGGCGGTAGATCATGATCGGGTTGGGAGGCAGCCAGGACGTGGGTTAAACGCGGAGAAAGGAATGCGCCGCTTCGACGTCTTGCGGCGTGAGTTGGTGACTCGCGGACACGGATTCGAGTTTTACGTCGGCGCCGCCGGCTCGCAGCAGCGCAGCGAGACGGGCAGGGTGACCGGACGGAACCAGCGGGTCCGTTGATCCGTTGGCGAGCAGCACGCGTTTCCCGGTCAGGGAGCCGCTGGCGGCCGGTTGTTCGATGACAACCATGGGGCGAAACAGGATTCCGCCGCCGAGAATTTCCGGTCGAAGTTGGAGCAGGGTGGCGGCGATGTTAGCGCCGTTCGAGAAGCCGACCGCGATCAATCGCGAAGGATCGAGGTCGTGCTGGCGGCAAGCCGCAGAGATGAAGTCGGCGAGGGCATGGGTGCGGCGCGTTACTTCGTCGGCATCGAACCGGCCTTCCGCCAGCCGGGCGAAAAACCGCAGGGCGCCGCCTTCGCTTACATCCCCGCGAGGGCTGAGAAGGGCGGCGCCGGGGGTCAGGGTGCGCCCGAGCCGAAGGAGGTCGTGTTCGTTGCCGCCGGTGCCGTGGAGCAAGAGGAGAGCCGGCGCGGTCGGATCGGTGGCGGGTTCGAAAACGTGGTGATAGGTGAGGACGGCCATGGTGTGCGCGCGGCCGCGAGATAGGCGGTTGGCGCGACGAAGCCCAAGGAATGAGAGCCCGGCGGAAGAGCAAGCGCGCCAGTGCGTTCGGTCGGCGCCCGGTTAACCGCGCTCTTTAATATGGACGCCGGTCGACGACGCCCCGTTCGACTTCGACCTCGGCCCCGGCCTCAGCTCAGGCGTCGATCTTCTGAATGCGGGCGAGGTGGCGCCCGCCTTCGAACTCTGTCGCCAGCCAGGTTCGCGTGATCGCCAGCGCTTCGGTTTCGCTGATCGTACGCTGGCCGATGGACAGCACGTTGCCGTCATTGTGAGAGCGATTCCAGATTGCCACTTGCTCCGTCCAACAGAGGCCGCAACGAACTCCCCGCACGCGGTTGGCCACGATCGCTTCACCATTCCCGGAACCGCCGAGGACAATACCGCGCTCAAATTCTCCCCGGGCCACCGCCTCTGCGACGGGCCGGATGAAATCCGGATAATCGCACGAAGCGTCGGAGTAGGTCCCGAAATCGCGGACGGTGTGGCCGTCGGCCAGGAGCATGGCTTTGATGGCTTCCTTGTAGGTGAAGCCGGCATGATCGGAGCCGATGGCGATGGTGAACGTGCGAGACATGGGAAGGAGACAGGCGGTGGTCGGAAGGAAACTTGGCGGGCGAAGGGCTGTCGTAGCGGTTTAGGCGAAGCCTCAGCAAACTCATTTTCCTCCGATGACATCTTCCTCCTCTTCCCGTTCTATCGGTCTGGCCGGCGTGCTGCTGGCGATGCTCGTGATTTTGGCGGGCTGTGCAACCGTCGACTCGCGGATTGCGAAGAACCGGGCCGAGTACGAAAAATGGCCGTTGGCCGTGCGGGAAAAAGTCGCCGCCGGGCAGATTGACCTTGGGTTTTCGGTTCAGCAGGTGGCGGTTGCTTTGGGTGAGCCGGACCGCGTTTTTACGCGAACAACAAGTGATGGCACCTCGCAGGTCTGGAGCTATCGTGAACGCGGCCCGCGTTTCGGCATCGGGATTGGCGTGGGCTTGGGCTCCTGGAGCAGTGGGCGCGGTGGATCCTTCGGCACGATCGGAATCGGCACTGGTGGAGGCTACCGGGATGATGAGAAGCTCGGAGTCGTATTCGACGAGACGGGCCGGGTCAGCGCGATCGAGACGCGGGGAAGTTGAATGGAGAGGAAGTGTTTACCGCGCTTAAATCCTCGACGCGAAAAGCCGCAACAGTTCCGCGGTATCGGAGAGATCGGCGACGGCGGCAGTGGGCGCATGCGAACGCAGTTCTTCGAGGGTGGCTCCCCCGGTGCCCACGGCGAGGGTGCGCGCGCCGATGATTTTGCCGCAGGCGATATCGTGAGGCGTGTCGCCGATTACCCAGACGTTGTCGGCGGGGAAGTGCACGCCGTGGTGGCCAAAGGCGCGGCGTACAGCGTGCGGGCCGAGGTCATTGCGGAATTCGCTGTCATCGCCAAAGGCGCCGAAATTGAAGTGATTCCACAGGCGGTGGTGCACCAGTTTCACCTCGGCGCCGCGACGCATGTTACCTGTGAGGAGACCTTGGGCGATGGCGCCGTGGGTCGCGGCGGCGTGCAATATTTCGGGAACGCCGGGGAGGACACGCGCTTGGGGATTCGCGAGGGCTTGAGGAAGAGCCGCGAGGTAGGCTTCGAAATAACGCGCGAGGTTTTCTGGGGTGGCCGGTAGCGCGCAGGCGCGGAAGATTTCCCGCATGATCCACGTGTCGGTGCGACCGGCGAAGTCGATGCCGGCCAGGGAGCGATCAATGCCGAAGACCGACTTCATCGCGGCCTCCAAGGCGCGCATCCCCGCGTTACCCGAGGTGATGAGTGTGCCGTCGATGTCCCAAAGGAGGAGGAATTTCATCGGTCTTAAAACACAGATTTCTCGATTGCCGATCTCCTCATCACCGTGCCTGTGCGCCGTAACGCCGCAGGTCGAGCGTGTGCCGGCCTTCAGGGGGGAAGTCGATTTTGGGCACGAAGCGGTGCTGGCCCAGCGTACCGGTCCACGGTTCCCAGCGCTCCGTGCGACGGGCCGCGGCGGCGCGTTCATGCGCGGGAGCTTCGGCATAGGCGGCGTGACCCGGGTTCCACACATGCCACCGCGTGGCGGCGACGACGGTGAGCGTGGCGCGATCGATCCATTCGATGAGCAACGGCGTGTGGACGGGAACGTGCGGTTGGAGGGAAGGCGTGAGATAGAAGCCGCGATAACGAATTCCGCACGCGGCTCCGCCGTCGGTCGTGGGCCGAAATTCGCAGGGGAGGCCATTTACCAGCAGAATGCCTCCTTCCAGGATCTTTGCGTTCGCGACGCGGGCTTCGAGTCGATCGAGACTGGCATCCACGGTGCGCGCGACGGTTCCGGCATTCGGCGTTTCGCCGAGCAGGGGCCAGGCCTCTAAAGCCTGGCGAAACTCGATGGCGAATGGACCGTTGGTCCGGTCGGCGAGCGCGAACTTTCCCAAGGCGGGGAAGCGCCACTCCCACGCCGGGCGCAGCATCCCGGCGTCGAAGGGAATCCCGTGTTTCTTGAGATCGCCGCAGATGGCGGTGAGATCCTCCCAGACAAATGCCGGCAAAAAGAAACGGTCGTGGAGCTCGCCCGCCCAGCGGATGAACGGATCCGAATACGGATTTTGGCAGAGACGCGCGAGGATGGCGCGGACGAAGAGCCCGACCACCGATTGCACGGCGCGGGCGGGATGGGTCTCGAAAGCGCGAAACTCAACGAGCCCTAATCGGCCATTCGGCGCGAATGGATTCCAGAGTTTGTCCACGCTGATTTCGGCGCGATGCGTGTTGCCTGAGCGGTCCATCAGCAGGTCGCGAAAGAGGAGATCGAAGAGCGCCAGGTTTTGCGGCGAGCCCATCGTCTCCGCACCGCTGCACGCGATCTCGAGCTCATAGAGCGCCTCGTAGGTGGATTCGTCGATGCGCGGAGCTTGCGAACTCGGGCCCAGGTACGAGCCGGTGAAGGCGTAACTCAGACCCGGGTGCCGCTGCCAGTAGCGGATGACCGAGGGCAGGAGCGCGGGCAGTTTGAAAAAAGGCGAGAGCGTATCCGGTGGTCCGCCGAATACCAGATGGGCGCCGCCGCCGGTTCCGGTTTCGCGGCCATTGAACTGCAATTTCCGCGCGCACAATCCGACCGCCTTCGCCGTGCGATAGAGTTGCTCGAGTTGCGTATCGTAGTCGGCCCACGTGGCGCATGGGGAAACGTTGACCTCGAGCACGCCGGGGTCGCTCGCGAGTCCCACGGTCGGGAGCGCGGGCTCAGGCGGTGGCGCGTAGCCGGCCAGGGTCACGTCCCGCAACTCGAGTTTCTCCAAGGAACGCTCGATGGCGGCAAGCAGCGCGATATACGCGGGCAACAAAAGCGGTGGGATGAAAATGGTCAGAGTGCCGCTCCCGCTTTTTGCCGGCGAAAGTTCCGCCGGCTTGCGGCTGCCCCTCGCGCGTCTGCCGGCCGACCGCC
>CAYVDZ010000059.1:0-958 GCA_964450575.1 uncultured Opitutus sp. | reverse complement strand
GGACCTCCGCGGTCAGGGCCCGATGCAGGCGGTCGGCCGGCAGACGCGCGAGGGGCAGTCGCAATCCGGCGGAACTTTCGCCGGCAAAAAGCGGGAGCGGTTCGTCGCCGAACGCTGTCGTCCAGTCATCGGTCACCCATCCTTCGTCCTCGTGATCGAGCGGCAAAACGTATCCTGAAATCTTGGACGGCGAAGCCGGTTCGGCGAGGGGAAGCGGATGCGGCGAAGTCAGGCCGAGGGTCGCGGCCAGGGCCCGGATGAAGCGCCGGGCATCCGTGGGCGTGTGGGTACCGGTGGCGGTATCAGCGCGCAATCGCGTGATGTCGCGCCAGAGCGGGGTGCCGTCCTGGCGACGTTGAATGAGGATGGCCCACCGGGGCAGAGGCTCGCCGGGGTAATGTTTCGCGGAGGTCTCGAGGACACAGGCTCCCGGGAACGTGTGGCGCACCAGTTCGCGCGCGAACTGGCGGGCGTAGGCGAGTTTGGTCGGGCCGAGGGCGTCGGTTTGCCATTCGGCTCCGGTGGGCGCGTTGGGCACGAAGGTCGGCTCTCCACCCATGGTCAGGAGTACTCCGTTCTTGGCGAGCGATGCTTCCACCGCATCGCCGCACGCGAGAATGGATTTCCAGAGGGATTTGGAATACGGCGCGGCGGGAGACATGGTAAAGCGAGCGGCTTTGAGACAGGGTGTTGGAATGGCGACCAGGCCGGAAAACAGGCGCCAAAATGTAAGTGAAATCTGGTTACGCGGCGCGGCAGCGCCGCGGCGTCAGAGCTTGTCGATTTTCAGATGGGTGGTCAGGATGGACGTCGTGCCCGCGGAGCCGAAGAAGTTGCCCTGAATGGGATTCACGCTTTCAGCGACGGCGGCGTGCGCGACCGGGACGAAGGCGTCGTCGCAAAAGATGCCGCGGGTGGAATCGAGTCCGCGCCAGCCGCCGCCCGGCAGGTAGACCTC